>CAMKSY010000001.1 GCA_946415545.1 uncultured Pelosinus sp.
GCAAAAAGAGTCCCATGATGATTCTGATCCTGCCCTTTTACCAAATGATGAGTGACAAATTTTTTCAATTCCATACTATACCGCCCCTTTTAATAAGATTACTGCAATAAATTGTCGCAAATTTCAAACTTATCTGTTTTGCATACTGTATTCTGCATGCAATCTTATTATCCTGCTGGTTACGAATTGTTTTCTGTTGCTTTCCTTATTCGTATCAACGTCCGTCCACAGGCACATGGACTGTCGTCTAAACTACACAGCATGCCCGTGGTAAAACGTAAAAGAGGCATCGCCTCCAATGTCAGGCTGGTAAGAACCAATTCACCGATTTCTCCCATAGGAAGAACTTGTCCACTTACAGGATGTAGAATCTCAGGATAAAAACAATCTTCTTGAACATGCAAACCGGCATCACAATGGCATTCTCCTGCGATCCCCATTCCCCAAATGTCATATATTCCATAAACTTCAATCGGTTTTTTGCCATAGATTTCTTGAATTTTTTTACTTTGACTTTGAGATATAAGATTACTATCACAGAATAGATTCTGCAAGGGTAATTCTCCAGGTTTATACCCACTGATACCAGCTTCTTGTGCAAGCATGAGCAGATGTGAAGCATCAGAAAATGTAGAAGTAATGCCAAAGTCCTCGATTAACTGAATCTGTGTAAGCATAGTGCTCCTATTGTCAGATAGTACGGTTGAACCAACTTGGTGCAGCCCAAAATGCACCCCTACGCTGGGTGCATTTTCATTCGCAGTACCCATCCATTGAAAAATTGAGGTCATATTCATTCCCCCGGCAACCAGTATACGAGACATTAATTCACTCCACATGGCCATATCATTCCGGGTATAACTCACTGCAATCGTTTCTTGAGATTCTAGCTTTTGATGAATATAGGCAACACCACTCACTGGCATCGTTAAGAGTCCATACGGATAATTAGCTGCTATATCCTGTTTCGTAGTAGCGGGAAGTTTCTGCAGATCATCTAAATTCATAATATTCTCTGGCAGCAACCCACATTCTTTCATGCGATTTTGGTATAAGATACTTTTTTCATATACTCGCTCTATTATTTTTGTTAGTTTATAGGATTGCCATACTGTCATATCCGTACGAGACAAGGTTTCTACTTGTTGATTCCAAATCATATCTGCAACTCCTTTTCATGACCATAAAGGCATTCTCAATACTTTCCTTATTTCTCTATTTTCGGAATATAACCTTCCCTAGAAGATTGATATCTTAACATGACGTATGTTGAATTATATTATATTTTCATCTATATTGGACAAACTAGTCCTAGGAGGTGTATACATGGATGGAATGATCTGTTCCAATTGTCATACTTGGATGACCATACAGGCAAAAAACTGCCCGGATTGCAATGCAGATATTGTTATGGATGGGGAATGCAAAAATGTAATCGACCGCATACAGCCTAATTGTCTTATTTATCGCTATGATGGCTCTGATTTATTGGAACCGGGAGTCGTTATTAAACAGCTTAAGGTAAATATGAAAGTAGCTACAAAGTTGCGAGAATACGCTGCTCCCCTTCTAGTACCTAAGCATAAAGTTTATGCTTTTAATCAAAATCTGTTAAGCTCGATTCAAGGTCTGCGCAACGAACGTACTGCCACAATGGTGAGATTTGATCAGCTTATCAAATCTCACTGGCAGAATCTAGAACCCTATCAATACACTGAATAAGCTTCACTTTAAAGGTTGAGCACATCCTAATTACGAACTTCGTAATACTGCAATAGCTCACTGACGGTAACAATGCTGTAACCTTGCTCACGAAGTTTATCAATTATAATGCCAAGGGCCTCTGGTGTAGGCAGCGGATACTGACCGTCATGCAATAACACAATGCTGCCAGGCTCTACCTGATTCACTACGCCGTCAACAACATGTGATACACTGGGGCGCCGCCAATCACCAGGATCGATAGACCATAAGATGGTTGTATAACCACGCACTTGTGCTTCTGCCAGTACAGTCTCATTGTAGGCTCCGCCAGGCGGTCGAAACAATATGGGTTTCGGAGCTACTGCAGTAATTACCTTTTCGGCTTTGTCAAACTCTTCTCCAATTGCTTTTTTATCCATCTTGTTTAGCAAATTATGGCTATATGCATGAGTGGCAATTTCATGCCCGTCCGCCACCGCCTCAGCTAAAATTTCCGGATGAGCAGCCGCATTTTGACCTAAAATAAATAATGTTAGTTTTACTTTTTTTTCTCTAAGTACTGCTAACACTTGAGGCGTAGTTTTATAATGAGGACCATCGTCAATCGTAAGTGCCACTACTTTATGAGTAGTAGGCACTTTTTTTATCACTTTATTATTTTCCATTACTACCCCTTGTACCATTACAGCAGCAGAAAGCATAATACCAAATACGCTTGCAAAAAGCAGACCTCCTCGTCTCATATCACGCCTACCTCCTATCACTACCTCAGTGGATATTACGCAAAAGACTAGAAAGATATGCTTGAAGATTTTGCATGATTATGCTAGAACAGCAATATACTATAAAAGCCATTGACGAGGAGGATGCATATGTGGATACCATTTGCTCGTAACGCCATACTCCTATTTTGCCTTTTCTTTACCTTATTTACTCCCATTGCAGATAGCGCCCCACCAAAAATTGAGGCTCAGGCAGCCATCTTAATAGATGCAAAAACAGGGCAAATTCTTTTTGAAAAAAATAGTCATATTCGCAATGCTCCTGCCAGTACTACAAAAGTATTGACCGCTATCATTGCTATTGAAAGCGGACGACTGGATGAAGAGGTAAAAGTCAGCGCACGAGCTGCCAATACGTCCGGATCTTCCATGCATTTAAGTACGGGGCAGCTCATTTCTATGCGTGAGCTAGTGATGGGTCTTTTGCTGCGTTCAGGCAATGACGCAGCCGTGGCAATTGCCGAGCATTTGGCCGGTTCTGTTGAGAATTTTGTTATTCTTATGAACGACAAGGCTCAATCACTGGATGCCGCCAACAGCCATTTTGTCAATCCCCATGGTTTGACTGCTGTCAACCATTATTCCACAGCCTTTGACTTAGCCTGGATTGCCAGGTATGCGTTAACCAATCCGATTTTTTCTACGATTGTCAACACGAAAGAAACAAATATTGAGTGGCTTGATCGTAAAGGTAAAGAACACGACCAAAGTCTCAAAAATACCAATAAACTATTATGGCTGCTGGAAGAGGCGGATGGGGTCAAAACAGGAACTACCAGTCAGGCTGGTCCTTGTTTAATTTCCAGTGCTACCCGGGGAAATCAGAAATTAATTGCGGTTGTACTTCACGATCACTCCCGCTGGTATGACTCCATGAAATTATTAAAATATGGCTTTGATGCCTTTGAACTATATGAATATGCTGCAAAAGGCGATATTTTAGGATCAATCCCTGTAGAAGGTGGCCTTGGGCCTCTCATTGATGCAGTCGTAAGCAATACTGCAAGCGTAGTGGTACCTGCTGCAGATTATGAACATGTTACCGTCTCTGTTAACCTTCCCGAACAAATAAAAGCCCCTGTATATCAGGGGCAAAAGATTGGTGAAATTGTCTTCCTTGTGAACCAGCAAGCAATAAAAACGGTAGACATTGCCTCCGGTCAAACCATAGAAGAGCGTACAAACAGTAAAATCTTACTACAATATTTAATGCGTACTTTTCGTTTATTATCCAGCTGGGGAGCACTCTAATGATAATAGATTAAAGAGGTCTGCGATAAAAAAATGGCATATATTGGCTAAACCCAATGTCGCGGAAATTTAATATGGCTTCCGTACCACCTACAAACAATACGCCACCAGGCTTAAGAGCACTTAAGAATCTGCGATATAAGCCATCTTTTGCCTCTTCGGTAAAATAAATAACTACATTTCTACATAAGATTAAATCGAATCCGCTATCAAATTTATCGAGCAATAAGTTGTGACGCTTAAATTCTACCCGTGAGCGGATATCTTCATCAATCGTATAGGTAGTACCAGCTTGTCTAAAATATTTAGAAGCTCTGCCAGTAGAAATATTCTTGAATTCAGTATTGGTATATACACCACTTCTAGCTTTTGCCAGCATCTCCACATCCAGATCTGTAGCCAAAATTCGATGTTTTACATTGGGTGTTATATCTTTTAAAATCATTGCTAAGGAATATGGCTCAGCACCAACGGAACACCCGGCACTCCAAATATTAAGTTTAGGGCTTTGTGCTAATAAATCTGGCAGAACTTTGCTTTCCAGTTCAGAAAATTTTTCTGGTGTTCTAAAGAATTCTGTAACATTGATTGTCATATAATCAACAAATTCCTTATACATCTTCGCGTCTTTATCCAATAAATGAAAGAAGTCTACATATGTATTCACACCATACCGAGTCATTAAATTATTAATTCGTCTCTGCATCTGAGCCGGTTTATAATCATTAAGGTTAATGCTTGATTTTGCATTAAATTTTTGTTTAAACAACTCCCAATCCTTTTCATCAACCACACCAACACCTCCAACTGATTTCTAGAAGTATATTCGACATAATCTATTAAATTTCCTACTTCCCATTCAGAGACTTATCATACGGGAATTCTCCTGAAAGTATCGCAATACGTTTAACGACCCACTCTCACCAGATAAAAAGGTGGAGTGGGTCGTTAAACGTATTTTGTTGAAATGCATTTTTTAAGAAGTTTCGCTGATATAATATCTAGGCACTCTTCTTCCTACCATACATACGATTTCATAATTAATCGTTCCCATAATCTGAGCAATTTCCTCCACTGGTAGTTCAGCTCCGCCAAATAATAGCACTTCATCATCAATGGCAACATCCCCAATATGGCTGACATCGATCATACACTGATCCATACAGACCCGTCCGACAATAGGAGCTCGTTGACCATGGATCGAGACTTGTGTTTTACCCGCCAGCAAACGAGACCAACCATCTGCATAACCTACAGGCAGAGTTGCAATCCGACTCCTCTGATCCGTATAATAAGTCCTTCCATAGCTTATTGATGAGTTGGGTGGTACATCCTTGACAAAACCAACTTGGGTTTTAAACTTCATCGCTGGCTTAAGCAGCAAATTCTTTTTTACTTCCTCTGAAGGCCACAAGCCGTATAGAATAATACCAGGCCGCACCATATCCAGATGCATCTCAGGCAATTCTAATAATGCTGCACTATTGGCAATATGGCGAATGGGTATATGAATGCCTTGTGCCTTAATATATTCAATCCCTTCTAAAAAACGCCGGAATTGTTCATAGGTAAAGGTTTTGTCCCAACTGTCAGAAACAGCAAAATGAGAATATACCCCCTCGATCTCAACTCCCGGCAAAGCAGCTACTGCTGCTGCAAAAGCACCTGCATCGGTTGGGCTGACGCCGACTCTGGCCATTCCAGTATCAATCTTAAGATGTACTTTAGCTGTTTTCCCTGCTGCTATGGCTACCGCTGATAAAACCTGTGCTGATTCAAGAGTAAATATTGTTTGCGTAATGTCGTTTTTAACCACTAAATCAGCCTGCCAGACGGGTGTATACCCCAATACTAAAATGGGCACGTCAAACCCTGCATTGCGTAATTCCACTGCTTCATTGACAATTGCTACGGCCAAACGATCTGCTCCCGCCTGTAGTGCAGTCCGTGCAACAGCTCCCGCTCCATGACCATAGGCGTCAGCCTTAACAACAGCACAAACTTTTGCTTCACGATTCGTTACTTTTCGTATTTCGGTTACATTATGGGCAATAGCTGATAAATCAATCTCTGCCCATACTGGTCGATTAAACATTTCTTAACCCTCCTAACAAAAAATAGGTGACAAAGAGACGTTAATTCGAAGACTTCTACCTCGGAAATATATTCATCGTCTTACTTGCCGCATTTTTACTCTTTCATATTCCACAATTAATTTATCTAGTTGAATACTGACTTCTGCAACTTCTGGGTCTATTAAATTACCTGATTTTTCTTCTACTAATTCATGAAGATGTACACGTACACGTTCAATTTCTTGTGCCAGCTTTTGCAGATTAAGCATCACTTGTTCTCCTTGCCCTTTTTAATTTTCACCTGTTTAATAAGCCAATTGAACCAAGCTTGAAGTCCTTCACCAGTCTGGCATGAGACCGGTAATAGAGTCACTCCAGGATGAATTGCAGTAATGTCCTTTTCCGCAGCATTTAGATCAAAATTAGTATATGGCAGTAAATCTACCTTATTTAAAATAACAGCGCTGGCTTGTTTAAAGATTAATGGGTATTTTAAGGGTTTATCGTCCCCTTCTGTAATACTAAGAACCGTTACCTTACAATCCTCACCAATATTGAATTCTGCTGGACAAACTAAATTTCCTACGTTTTCAATGACAATAATATCTAGAGCCTCAAGATCAAGACAATCCAGTACATCATGAATCATATTCGCATCGAGATGACAGCCACCGCCTGTATTAATCTGCACCACAGGTACACCATGTTGTTCTATTCGCTCGGCATCCTTCGCAGTAAATAAATCACCTTCAATAACAGCAATTGAAAGTGTTTCTCTTAATGCTTTAATGGTCTTTTCCAATAAAGATGTTTTGCCACAACCAGGTGACCCTAGTAAATTAATTACAAAGATACCTGCCTTTTCAAATCGTTCCTGCAATACACCAGCAACCTGATCATTTTTTTCTAAGATATTAGTCATTACTTTTATTTGCACTTTATTCTACCTCCAGATAATCAACTGCTAACTCTCGGCCCGATACCACTAGGATATTAGCGGAGTGGCATAAGGGACATAGAAAAGAATATCGTTCTACTGTAAATTGCTGCCCACAGCTTTTGCATTTGCCAACCAGAGGTATAATTGTAATATCTACCACTGCTCCATCAGCTATCGTATTTGCAGCTAATGCTGCAAAGCCAAATTTGAGTGATTCAGGCTCAACTTGAGTCATCTGACCAATCAGCAGTTTAATACAGCTTATTTTTACTGCATTATGCTCTGCAGCAGTTTTTAATACGATGTCCAATATTCCTTGGGCAATGGACATTTCATGCATATAATTCACTCCACGTTTACCATTTTCATACAGGTTAATTCGTCATAGAAGGTTGATTTCCTGCCACGGCAATAAGTTCAATGATTCACTTTAAAGGTTTTCTTGGTACTGGAACTATTTACATAATATAAACCCGAATAATCACTTTCCATTTCGCTGATACTATGATTACACCAACACAAGGAGGTGATTATCAATGGCCAGAAGTAACAAACCTGTTAACCCAGGCGCGGAAAACGCTCTCGATCGCATGAAACTTGAGATCGCTAGCGAGTTAGGAATTGCTGATCGAGTACGTGCTCAAGGTTGGTCAACTATGACTTCCGCTGACTGCGGACGTGTAGGCGGACAAATGGTTCGCAGAATGATTGAGCAATATGAATCTGGTTTGAGCGGAACAACCACTCAAGCAACCAGTGGAACATTAACTGCTCAATATGATGCAAACAAACAGCCTTAATCGTATGCATGGGCGGCTTAGAGCCGCCCTTTATTTATTTATCCATGTTTCTACCGCGCTTCAAAATAAACATGAATCTCTGTTCCTGCTTCTACAATTGTATTTGCCATTATACTTTGTCTTACGGCAACACCTGTTCCCATAGGAACAATTGATAGTCCAGCTTGGGTTAATTGATCTCCTGCTTCACGGATGCTCTTTCCTGCAACATTGGGTACAACTACCTTTCCTGGAGGAGCTTGAATAACTGGTAAAGTTGTCGAATTCGTTTTAACATTTTCTTTTGGAGCGGGTAATTCATTTGCAATTTGAGGGTAAATAGTAAGATGGCGCATAATTTTGCCTAAGATTTCGCCAGCAATGGGCGCTGCAATCTCCCCTCCATAGTAACTTCCTTTAGGATCATCAAGGACAACTAAAATTGCAACTTGAGGATCTTCTACTGGACCAAAACCAACAAATGATGCTATATAACGTCCTGCAGAATACCCACTGCCATCATCTTGCAGCTTCTCTGCCGTACCTGTCTTACCGGCGAAACGGTAGCCTTTTATGAAAGCTTTTTTACCGCCACCTTCTAATACAACTTTTTCCATTAAGCCCGTTAGCCGATTGGCTGTCTCAGGACTAATTGCCTGACGTACCGACTGAGTCACTCCTTCACGTTCAATAGAGCCATCCACATTTCGCACCTCTTTGATAATATAGGGCTTTAAGAGTACTCCATCGTTGGCAATCGCCGATACAGCGGTAATGAGCTGTAGAGGTGTAACAGCAATACTTTGCCCAATGGACATTGTGGCCACATCAGAATCACGCATATCTTCTGGCCTAAATAACAGCCCTTCTTCTTCACCGGGTAATTCAATGCCCGTTGCCTTACCAAAGCCAAAGGCTTTGGCATATTCAATTAATTTATAAGCTCCCAGCCTCATTCCAATTTGGACAAAGATGGTATTAATGGATTGTTCGATCACTTCGACAAAGGAAACATTTCCATAACTTTCATCACTCCAATTTCGAATACGCCGCCCCGACACTTCTACATAGCCATTATCAATAAATCGCTCTTCAGGATACAGCTGTCCTTCCTGTAACGCAGCAGCAGCAACAACACTTTTAAAGGTAGATCCTGGCTCATAATTATATGCCACTGCCCGATTCTTCCACTCCTGTATGCTATATTTATAGAATTGATTTGGATTATAAGTAGGCCGATTGGCCATGGCCAGTATTTCTCCGGTGTGAGGATTCATGACAATTACGGTTGCTCCTTGAGGACGATTGGTCAGCATTGCCTTATCCAAGCTCTGCTCAACAATGAATTGAATAGTACTATCTAAGGTGAGATATACATTTTTGCCCTGCTTAGGTGGAGCAAATGTAAAAATAGACTTAAAAATGGGAATGCCCTTGCTATCGGTATCAACCAAATGTTCCACAGAGGTTCCTTTAATGACTTTATCCAATACCATTTCCATGCCGTCTAAACCCACGTCATCCGTGCCCACAAATCCCAAAACATGAGCAGCTAAATTATCATTGGGATAATAGCGTTTACTTTCTTCTAAAAAGCCCAGACCTCTAAGATTGGATTCCTTAATCACAGCTTCTATTCGTTTTGTGACTTCAGGCTCGATCATACGCTTGATCCAAATAAAACGTCCTCCTGCAGTTAACCTTTCCTTAACATCTCCAGGCTGCATTTCTAATAGCGGAGCAAGCAGTGCTACTACAATATCCGGATCTTTAATTTCAGAAGGATCGGCATATAAGGACTTGGTTACACTGCTGACTGCCAACTCCCTTCCTTCTCTATCATAAATTGTCCCGCGAGGCGACAGTAAAATCTGGCTGTCTTTCACTTGGTTTGCCACCTTTGCGGTCATACGATCACCATCGATGAATTGCAGCCAGCCTATACGTGCTGCCAGAATAACAATCATCATCAGTAGCAGAACTAAAAATGTAGCTATACGTCGCTGCATGATTACAACATTCTTTTCCATCATTTATAATCAACCCTTCCTAAGAACACAATACTGCAACGTCTTATTATTCGTCCCATTTATAGTATATCCCTGCAAGAAAAGATGTATATCCCGACAACTAGTAATGAAAAAAACACCTCTAGCAGGTGCTTTTTCATTATAAAAATCTATAATCTACTGTTGAAGAGATTTCTTCTCTCCATCACCTTTGTGCATTCCCGTTGCATAATACGAAGCAGCAATTATTCCAAACCAGATTGGTGCAATGTATAGTGCAACGCGAGTCTCAGGATTGAAGAACATGGCTATGGCAACCAATGCTAGGAATCCTAAGCTGACCCAATTGGAAATAGGTGAAAACGGCATCGGATATTTGATTTGTGCAACTTGTTCAGGTGACAAGCTCTCGCGATATTTTAGTTGAATCAGTAAGATAATGCCCCATATCCAAAGAGCACCGAAAGTAGCAACACTTGTAACATACACAAATACCTGTGCTGGAACCAGATAATTAAGCACTACACCGATCAATAAGAAACCCGATGAAACCAAAATTCCTTTAACAGGAACATGGCGGTCATTTAATTTACTAAACATAGCTGGAGCTTTTCCTTGCAGTGATAAATTATAAAGCATCCTGCCTGTACTAAACAGCCCACTATTACAAGAAGATAAGGCCGCCGTCAGTACCACGAAGTTGATAATGCCGGCTGCTGCCCTTACCCCTAGCTTATTAAAAGTCAAGACAAAAGGACTGCCCATTGTACCAATTTGATTCCAAGGATATAACGACATAATGATCGTTAAAGAACCAACATAAAAAATGAGAATACGCCAAAACACCTTATCAATGGCAGCTGGTAAGGATTTATCAGGATTTTTGGCTTCACCGGCTGTAACACCAATCAATTCAATACCTAAATAAGAGAACATTACCATGGTGCTCGCCATAATCATACCTTCTATACCATTTGGGAAAAAACCGCCATTAGACCAGAGGTTAGAAATGCCGATTGCCACACCATGATTGGCAACACCAAAAGCGATCATGGCCGAGCCAGCCACAATCATTGCTAGAATCGTTACTACTTTAATTAAGGCAAACCAAAACTCAAACTCACCAAAAGCACGAACACTAATTAAATTAACAGATGCCATTAAAACTAAAGCACACAAGGCGGGAATCCACTGGGGGACTTCCGGAACCCAAAAGGAAAAATATACCCCAACTGCAGTGATCTCTGCCATACATGTAACAACCCACATAAACCAATATGTCCATCCTGTAATATAACCAGCCAGGGGTCCTAAGAAAATATTGGAATGAGCACTAAAGGTACCGGAAACGGGATAAGCAACTGTTACTTCACCTAAGGCCCGCATAATATAGAACATAATAATACCAGCCAAGAAATATACAAGTATCAATGATGGTCCGGCAGCTTTTATTGCAGCGCCAGCTCCAAGAAATAACCCTACACCAATCGCTCCGCCTAATGCAATCAACTGAATGTGACGTTCCTCTAATCCCCGATGCAATCCTTCCTGCAATGCATTATTTTTTTCCACAAATTCTCCCCCTCATATATTAGACTCTGGGATTACGGTAGGTTATTCTGCGGTCACCTCCTTAGTATTCATGCTCCCCTTATTAAATGTATCATGCACCTATATAGTGGAATATTCACCATCCTATTATTCTATATATTCAGACAATTAAGTTTTTATAGTATACGCAAAAAGCATACTCTTAGCACAGATACGAGTATGCTTTTTGCGAATTTGTTGATTTACTAAATTTTGTTTAGCTTAATACCGTTGTTACAGGAGTATAAGGTAAATTCTGATCATCAGCTACAGCCTTAAACGTTACTTTTCCATCATAGACATTAAGTCCTCTTGCCAATCCAGCATCATCAGTAAGGGCTTGCTTCCAGCCTTTATTAGCAATCTGCAGCGCATATGGCAATGTTGAATTTGTTAAAGCCAAAGTGGACGTGCGCGCCACCGCTCCCGGCATGTTGGCTACGGAATAATGGATTACGCCGTGCTTTGTATAGGTAGGTTCGCTATGAGTAGTAATTCGATCAATCGTTGAAACGGAACCGCCTTGATCAATTGCCACATCTACAATTACGGAACCAGCTTCCATCGTTTTTACCATTTCTTCACTCACTAACTTAGGAGCTTTTGCTCCAGGTATGAGTACAGCACCCACCAGAAGATCTGCTTGTTTTACCCATTTTGCAATATTATAGCTATTTGACATGACAGTAGTTACTCTGCCGCCAAAAATATCATCTAAGTAAGCAAGACGCTCTGTAGATTTATCAAGAATCGTAACACGTGCGCCCATGCCAACAGCCATCTTAGCAGCATTCGTACCTACCATGCCACCGCCAACAATTACGACCTGACCTGATTCTACTCCAGGAACGCCACCTAGAAGGATGCCTTTGCCTCCCCATGGTTTTTCCAAGAACTGCGCACCAATTTGTACTGCCATACGCCCTGCCACTTCACTCATTGGTGATAATAAAGGCAATGAATTATTCCGGCCTACAATCGTCTCATAGGCAATACCAATCACCTTTTTGTCTAATAACGCCTTTGTCAGCTCAGGCTCGGGAGCTAAATGCAAGTATGTAAATAAAATTTGTCCTTCATGAAACAATTCATACTCTGGCATTAGCGGTTCTTTCACTTTAATAATCATTTCTGAGGTATCAAATAATTCTTTTTTATCTGCGATAATTGTAGCCCCAACTTGCTGATAGCTTTCATCAGAAAAACCGCTGCCAATACCTGCATTTTTTTCAATTAATACAGTATGCCCTGCTCTACAAAGATCCTCCGCACCTGCCGGGGTCAACCCCACACGATTTTCATTGTTCTTAATTTCTTTTGCTACGCCAATAATCATAAATAATTCCCTCCATTTTCGCTTTACTATTTTAGCAAATATATAAATACACTATTGTATTACGACTTATAGTATTGCAAAAATCATGCCAATCAGGATGTCCTTATGATATATCGGCCCTTCTACCTAACAATTATCAGGTTTTTCCTTATCTCACTTTAAAGCAGTCACATTTTAAAATCCCACTGGTCAATCAGTAATTCCAAAATGCTGTTTCTTGCGGAATTATTTATTTCCACTATAGATTCCATTGTTACGAATAGGTTCCATTTTATTGAATTTAATTACATAAATTACCAGTTTAATCGAGTAAAAAATCATATTTTCGTAATTTCTTTAATACCGCAGTATGGGATAAGCCTAAAACTGCTCCCATACGTCTCGAAGAGCGAAAGCGGCGAAGAGTTTCTTTTAAGATAACCACTTCCACTTCTGCTAAACGCTCCTCTAGGGTTTGATATTTCTCAAATTGTACCGTAGGCGGTGCTGTTTGCGAGCCAGACAACCTTCCCAATAAGATATGTTCTGGCTGGACCAGTGTTCCATCAACTAAATTTACTGATCTCTCAATAATATTTTTTAATTCCCGTACATTGCCTGGCCAATTATAATCCTGCAGCCGTTGTAGAGCAGCAGGGGAAAAGCCCTGAACTGGATTATGTAATTTCTCAGCAAAATGTCTCAAAAAAAGTTCTCCTAATAGTTCAATGTCTTCATAACGCTCCCTGAGGGGGGGAATTAAAAGAGGAATTACATTTAAGCGATAGTATAAATCTTCACGAAAAATTTTATCTGCGACCATATCTTCTAAATTACGGTTGGTTGCCGCAATAATACGTACATCAACAGCGACTTCTTTCGTACTTCCCACACGCCTTACCCGCTTTTCCTGCAGCACCCGCAGCAGTTTCACTTGAAGATGGGCAGATACTTCTCCTACTTCATCCAGAAATAATGTACCGCCATTGGCTAATTCGAACATTCCAGGCTTGCCGCCCTTGGCTGCGCCTGTAAAAGCCCCACGTGCGTATCCAAAAAGTTCACTCTCTAGTAATGTCTCAGGAATCGCAGCACAGTTAATCGGTACAAATGCAGCGGAAGCTCTTGTTGATGAACTATGCAAGGCTCTGGCAAACAACTCTTTACCGGTTCCGGTTTCCCCTCGGATTAATATAGTAGAATCACTAGCAGCATATCGCCGTGCCTGATTGACCACTTGTCTCATCACTGCACTGGCATAGGGAATATCTGCAAAGGTCATTGGTAAAGAAGCTGTCATATTATTCATTAGACTTCTTACTTCTTGTGTATCTCGGATTAAGGCAACTACGCCTACGACTTCATTATCATTATTCTTAAGAGGAATTGTACTGACAACACAATAACTATTACCCCCGTCAATATATACCTCTCGATTATGGTACTGACAACCGGTCTGCAGCGTTTCTTGTATTAGCAGATTTTTAAACAAGTCGGCCCCTAAGGGTTTACCGACTGCTTTCTTCACAGGTAAATTCAAAATTCGTGCTGCTGCCGGATTGTATTGTGCAATAAGACCATCAGGATTAACAGATAAAATGCCATCATGCACAGATGTTAATATTGCATCAAGCTGTTCAGCTCGTTCTTTACAGGGCATGGCAGAGATCTCATCAATTCTTTGAATTCCAGTAATACGAGATAATTCGGCAATACATTCCGTGGATTGCTGCCCAGATACGCTTTGATACTCCAGATAAATTTTATTCTTCTCAACTTCCATAGAAACAATATTAATTCTGCGTTTTGCCAGGATAGCGGTAATATCATGAACAACTCCGATACGATCGATGTATAGTATTCGCAAATACATCTTTTACACGCTCCTCTTATCCATATCAGGATTTCTTCATCCAAATAAGGTCAACAAAATCAGCTGGTGGAAAAACCAACTGAATTTTGTTGACCTCATTGTACAACTTTGTACAGTATTTCTTCAAACTAAATTTATTTTCCTGCTGCAACCAGATAATTATGGAGAAAAAATCATTTAGACTCCTATTTTTTAAATCCCACTGGTTTAATTGGTGAATTTCTTAGCATTTTTGCTAATACGTCTTTAAATTCTTCCTGCTGTTTCTTTTTCATTCCGTCCCTGGATTGCGGGTTGTCATGCCTCTGGTGATCAATCGGATAAACCCTTGATACCTTAGTAATCATTCGTACCGCCCTCCTTACTTCTTCATATAGTAATTATATCGAAATAAAATAGGCTTTTCTTAATTATTTTTGTAAATTTTTACCAAAATAAATTTAATGTCCAGACTGCAATACATTATAAAAGTAAAATTTAATATAAATAGTATCTCTTTGACATTATTTTAAATTGATCTGCCTCTTTTTCCCATCGGCTATATAACTCATTTAAAGAATATGTACCTTTTCTAACGCTGTCGTCCCCCGTAACCAAATCAATCGAGCTCTCATTTTTTCCATTACGCATAAAAGAAAATTTATCACCGCTCATTTCTTGTATCGTATATAGTAAGCTAATACCTGTTTTTACAGGCAGGAAAGTCCTTTTATCAATCACATGCAGCTGTACACCCGCGCATGATTCGTTTTGATATAATCCAAAGTTTGGAGTAAAGTAAGCTGGACGAAAAATCACTCCAGGCAGCTGTAATGCTGTCATTTTTTCTGCCAGCTCATATGCATCAAGCCAGGGTGCGCCAACGAACTCAAAAGGCCTTGTAGTTCCAACCCCTTCTGAAATATTTGTACCTCCAAAAATACCCGTTCCAGGATAAACAAGGGCCGTATCAGGGGTAGGGATATTAGGTGATGTCATTACCCAAGGCAAATGGGTTTCTTCAAAATCCATATTTCTTTGCCAGCCTGTCATTTCAATAACCACTAAGTCACAGCCAATACCATACTCCGTATTAAACAATCTCGCCAGCTCTCCTACCGTCATGCCATGCCTTGTTGGGATTGGATACATTCCAATAAAGGATTCAAATCCAGGCTTGATAAGATTTCCTTCAACCATATTCCCGCCAATTGGATTGGGTCTATCCAAAATCACCATCGTTTTCCCCATTTCCTTACAAGCCTGCATCGCATAAGCCATCGTATAAATATAGGTATAGGAACGAGCACCTACATCCTGTATATCAAAAGCCAATACATCAATATCAGCCAGCATTTCTGGAGTAGGTTTTTTGGTCGCACCATATAAGCTATGAATGGGCAGCCCTGTCTTTTCATCAACACTGGTATTCACAGAATCTCCGGCTTTAGCAGCACCACGGATGCCATGCTCTGGGGAAAATAAGGCGACCAAATTTGTTTTTCTATAAAGCACATCCACTGAGCTCTCAAAAGAGCTATTCATTCCTGTAGAGTTTGTAATTAAGCCGACTCGTTTCCCTGCAAAAATCTGTGAATAAGCATCGATACGGTCAATCCCTAATTGTACTGGCACAGATTGTTTGATTTCTGGACTCCACTTTGCTTTTGCTTGTTTTTTTGCTTCACCAATACTTATACCATTCGCCAATGCAATAATAAATACGATAAATAATAGCATTATCCTTGCAGTACTTCGGTTCATCCTTTTAGCCTCCATTTCAAAAAAAGAGCCCGCGAGCTGCCGCTGCTCGAAGGCTATCTGATCTTCCTTATATGCTTGCACCTGTAATTAGTTCTCTTTTGGTATGTTTCTCTGCTACTGCAGCCGTTTCTTCAATACCTGTAATAATATGCTGCATGGATGTTTCAATATTTCCTAAAATATCATTAATCTTTTTAGTTGCCTCTACACTATCTTCCGATAACTTGCGGACTTCAGTGGCTACGACTGCAAAACCTCTGCCATGTTCCCCCGCCCGAGCTGCCTCAATTGCTGCATTTAAACCAAGTAAATTGGTTTGCTGAGATACCTTATTAATAAAATCAATCACTTCGTGAGTATTATTAATATGACTTTTAGCTTCACTTACGGATTGTGATAATACAGCAACCTTCGCGTTCAAATCTTCACTCATTAAAACCTGGGACTTAATTAAATGGTATAGCATACTGGTAATAAAGTCATCTACCACTTTAACATTCGGCGATTTATGTTCTTCGATTAATTGATTTACTTTCTGATTGCCGGTAATATTTAGCACTACATTAACTGTTGGCATTTTAAGACCGTCACGAACATCTGCAAAGGTACGAATTCCCAATCTTTGTGCCAGTTGCATTGCTGCAGCATCCGATTTAACATCCACAACTCCGACAATCTCTATGTCCGGTACTTGACTCACCATTTCTATAATCCCAACGCCACCTCTGCCGCCACCAACTAACAAAATATTAATCACATATTCGCCTCCCAACATTGCTACAAAGCCAAGCATTCTCTTATCATATATTATACTATAAATCTCCACGATCCACATCAGCATATTTTCATTGTTTTTTCTCTTGTACAAACAAACCAAAAAGGATTTTGCTCTTACTTCTTCGAATACTCTTTATTCGAAGAAGCATATGGCTATAATTCAATATCGAAAGGAATGAAGTGATGACCTATTTCCTACTCCTTATTTTTTTATTCTCTTTACCCAACATTGTACATGCTCAGCAATTGATTATGGAGGGGAAAGCAACTGTCGAATACGAATCACGCCAATACAAACATCCCAATCTTGCAGATGTGGACTTTGTCGAACGGACGATACGTCTCACAGGAACAGTCCCCCTCTCTGCACAAACCTCACTTTTTCTGCGTTTAGGTCATCAGTCTTATTGCGGTGATGCATTGAATTCAGCTAAAACAGCGATTGATCAATATGGCCTGCGATGGAAAAATGCCCGTACAACGGTTACTATCGGCAGCCAAGAGACTTATATAGGGGCATCAGGAGTTATATTTGATAATAGCTTAAACGTTGGTGAGGGAATGCTTCACGGTGTTGATATTCGCAATAAAAGAGGCCGCAATGCATACCATCTGTCTGGCGGTCGCCTCGATTCATCTCTTTTTGCCAATAATCAATCTCGCAGCTTTTTTGGAATGGAATGGGCTCATTATTCTGGCAATATTCGTTTATTAGTGAGCTACCTACGCATACCAAATCTACCTACACAGGCTGATGATTATACGGGATTTAGTATTAGCTCACCCATGGGCAAAGCAGAATGGCTTACAGAATTGATTCATTCTTCGGCTCCCACCGAAAACCAAGCTATACTCCACGGTATAAAATACAATCCCACCAAGCAGCAAGCCATTAAATTAATTATTGGAAAATTACCAGATAACTCTGTTCCGAAAGGAAAATCCAGCCTAGGAGGTTACGATAATGGTGTCCGCGGGTTCCAGCTGTCCGCGACGCATATGCTAGCTCCATCCACTCGAATGGCTGTGAAATATAGTCGTGTAAAAACCATTACAGGTAATATCCCCATTCGAAAAACAGAAATAGAATTTACGCAATTATTTTAAAAATCATTTACTTAATCTAAAAAGCAGATGCTATATTATAATTATGAAACTGCCGCCCCTTGAAGGAGCGGCAGTTTCATCTGCAGTGTTCTGCCGGTCATATTGTTTCTGCATGGAAATTCATCCGATGTTGGGGTGGAGCTTCTAATTAATAAAATCGTCTTAGTAAGAAGGCTTCTCCTTACTAAGACGATTATCATCATCTTTATTTCTCTACATTGCACCCGCACCACATATTCTTCTTTCCCATATGTTCCTGTATATCATTCAAACATTCACCAAACCTCTGGAAATGCACTACCTCCCTTTGCCATAAGAAGCGCAGCATATCCTTTACACAAGGGTCATTTGTCATCTCAATGAGATGCTCGTAGGTAACGCGAGCTTTCTGCTCCGCTGCCATATTCTCAGTTAAATCTGCTATTGGATCACCAAGACAAGCTATATACTGAGCTGACCAAGGAACGCCATTCGCATCTGTCCAAAACAGTCCATGATTGTGCTGGACATAATGACCTCCCCACCCTGCAGCTTCATAGTCTTTAGGACTTGCACCCTCAGTCAGTTTGTATACAAGTGCTGCGATCATTTCCATATGTGCCAACTCTTCTGTGCCAATGTCCGTTAATAAGGCGATCGCTTTATTGGTCGGCATAGAATATCGTTGATTTAAATATCGTAAGGATGCGCCTAGCTCACCATCCGGACCTCCATATTGGGTAACGACTAGCTTGGCGAAACTTACGTCAGGACGAGTTACTTTTACGGGGTGCTGTAAACTTTTTTCATATATCCACATTCTGCTATTCCCCCATCTATATTTCCCACGGCCAGGGACTTTCCACCCATTGCCATGGTTCTTTAGAGTATCCGCCAAATCCAAAATTTAAAAGAGGTCCAAATTCATCTTGATACGCTTTTTTACGTTTTTCCAGCACTTGAACGGCACAGTTAAAATCATTAATCGCATCTACATCACAAGGATGAGTATCTAAATATAAATTCAGTTCTACAGCAACAAATTGTATTTCTTGAATTTTCCTTAACATACTCATTTGCTTTTCACAATTCACTGCTTTCACCTCCCAATGTTACCTTGGTATTGGATATACACCATATAAGCTCGGGAATAAGGTTCCCTTCTTTAACGCCTCTTGAGGACTAAAAGCTTCATCATAGCACTGCCATGGAACGTATGCATGAGCTAGCATCATTTTTACGCTTGTCTTTTGACAACTGCATGTATTATTTGTATTCCACATATTCATATTATCCCGTTCCAGCTCTTCTTGTTCAACATTATCCTCGACTCGTTCATCTTTTTCTTCAAGCGGTTCGTCCTTTTCTTCAACCTGAGCATTATCTACATTCCTTTTCACTGATCCATCCTCCCCTCATACTACTTATTACATTTTATGTAATGGTGCCACAGTATGTGACTTATAATAGGAAATATACTAGAACGTAGTCGCTTTAAAGCATAAAATGCAAACTTGCTAAGACATAAAAACACAGAGTGGGAAGAAACTACTTCCCACTCTGTGCTCAATGCTTCTTTTTTTAATTATATTCTCTAAAACCTATAAAAAAATCAATTAGCCGATGGATGGCATGATCAGAAAGGCAAGTATATATAACAAGATACCTGCTCCGCGGTATAAGACTAGCAATGCCCAGGCTAATCGAATCAAACTGACATCAATGCCAGTATAGTCACTAACCCCGGCACATACACCAAAGAGCATGCCGCGAGCTGGATCAAGAGCCAGCTGCTTATGTAATGAATTGATCCCATCTGCGTCACCTTGAAAAAATTGCCATGCTGTTAATCCACTTACTAGATAAGCTCCCAGACGAATAAGGCCAAACATAGCATTCTCACCTCCCTAGTATGTTATCCCACATCCTTCACCAATTTATACTTAGGAGACCATAGTGAATAGAGACGACTGCGCAGCCGTCTCTATTCACTATGGATATTGTAATTTTTAAGAATAGGATGATCATATTCTGTACGATCAGGAAAAAATACAGACAACTTATATATTTTCATTCTCTAAACTTATAAATTTTGCTATTACAAGTAAAACTTTATCAGATAAACAAACACATACAAAAGCATTTTCAGTAATATATTGCATAGTGATAGACAATATTTAATCGTTTGTAAGCTTATTCCTGTTTAACATTCTCACATTATTTAACTCGGTTTAGGTTTCTGGCTTGTCTCGCTAATTTTATCCGCGTGCTGCGGCTAGCATCTGGCTCCGGCGCAGTATCTGGAAGTACAGCACGATCTGCCTGACGCCCTACATTCAGAATCAGACCAATTGCCATTAGATTAACAATTAATGATGTGCCTCCAAAACTAATAAAAGGCAGAGGTACACCTACCACTGGAAAGATACCTGAAACCATAGAGATGTTAATAATAGCCTGTCCTACAATTAAGAAAACGCTGCCCATCGTCAACAATTTACCTAATCCATCTGGAGCCTTTAAGGCAATGCGCACACCGTAATAGGCTAACAAGCCAATGAGGCATAATACCCCTAGAGCACCGACAAATCCCATTTCCTGACATAATACAGCAAAAGCAAAATCGGTATGAGCTTCTGGCAAATAGTTAAATTTACTTGATCCCATACCAAGGCCCGTCCCCAAAAATCCACCGGATCCAATTGCCAGCAGCCCTTGTACCGTCTGATAACCGATACCCAGTTGATAATCCCAAGGATTGATCCATGCGGCAATACGCTCTGCCCGATAGCTTGCAGCAAAGGTTGCATATATAAATAAAGCAATACCTCCGCCCACTAAAGTTAGCAGTTGCTGTTTCGGCAATCCAGCAATAATGTACAACATAAGGCTTATACCAACGATAATGACTGCCGTTCCCATATCTGGCTGCTTTAACACAATCATTCCTAACGCTGCTGCAATATAGAAAGGTCTAGAGAGCAGCGTGATTCTGCGTTTACGGTCTATTAGGGGACCTAAGAATCCGGCAGTAATCATGAGACCGGTCAGTTTTGCCAATTCGGACGGCTGGAATTGAAAACCAATATTTAACCAACGCCGTGCACCATTTACTTCAATACCAATAAAATGCACCGCAATTAGCAAGCCGACGGTTACTAAAACGAATAGGGAAAGATAGCGATTGAATCGATGATAATTGATTCTGCTAATAATCAGCATTGCTACAATTCCAATACTAAAGGAGATCAAATGCCTTTTTAGATAATAATAACCATCTCCCATTTGCTGCCCAGCTTCTACAAAACTAGCGCTGAAAATATTTACTGTACCGATCATAAATAACAACATGGAAATGCATATAACAGCTTCAGCGTTGCTCCGCCATAATTGAGATAACTTCATTTTGCTTCTCCTTCACTACCCAATATCCCTATTATACAAAATTAATCCCCTAGACCCAATAACCAAATTGAGATTTTAGAATATTATATAAGGAAATCGGCATTTATAAATTGGGATAACCGAGGTGATTACATGGAAATCCAACCCTATCAACTCGTTGTAATTGATGATACGACTCATGCCTTACTGCTCGTTGATGGCCAGCAAGGAGAAATCATCGCTGAAATGCCCTACCCGCCAGAATACACCCCAACTGAACTGCTGCTATCAACTGACCAGAGTAAAGTCTATATGCCTGTAGTTAAGACGAATGGCAAAGGCGCACTCTTTGTAGGAAATTTAGAACAAAGATCTGTCTACCGCTTACCGATAGAACTGCCTCCTCCTACACAATTTACACTCGCACCAAAAGGCAATTGTGCCTACATAGCAGATCCAAACGGCGGGTTATATTCTCTGACCATACCAAGTATGTCCTTAACAGCCTGGGGAAATCCTGCAGAAGCTGCCTGTGTTGGTCTGGCTGCTGATCATGATGCTGTCTATAGCGTTTGGGAACATGACAATCAAGGAACACTGGCGGTTTTTAGTCCTGCAGGGCAATTACTTCAAGAATATTCCTTACCGGGAATTCCCACAAATGTAATTCTTCATGGAGATGAACATGTTCTAGTACCTTTTACTAGTACAACATTTACCCTGGAAGGCATTATGATTTTTAGAATCATAAAAGCAACCGAAACAACTCTTGCCTCCCTAACCTCGCAAAGCTGCTTATACCCCAAGAATAAAACCTCATGTCCTGCCTATCCTTCTCACATTGCAGCTTCTCCTAATGAGCAGACTGCCTATGTTGTGAATGAGGAAAGTGCTTCTATTACAGTGATTGACCTTACCACAGCATCCATTTCCCGCCTCATTGAGCTGAATCGTTCTATATCCTGCCTACATATAATACCTGGCAGCCAGTTAGCGATCGCTACCAGCCATATTTTTGCTGATCTTAGCATGATTGATTTAGCCAATGGACGTCTCTTATCTGTTACCGATACAAAGCGCGAATTATTAGGCTATATTGCGATTGTACCACTTTTTCCTAAAGAACCCGAAACAACGACAGCCATCCAGCTAACAAATAAAGACTTGGCATAATGCCAAGTCTTTATTTGTTAGCTATCGATCTTTAATCTTTTTTCTTCCCTAATTGGCGGGGCCATTTGCCGCTCCATTTATATTTAGAATCACTATTCTTAGTATCAATCACCTGTGAGGTTGAAGAGATATCTTCCTCTTCTTCAATCAGAATATCTTCTAGCACCAGTTTCTCTTCTACAGCTTTTCCTTTGCTCTCAAAATGACTATGCTTTTTTTCTTTAAATCCTTTTACTTTATTACTAACTTTCTCTTGCGGTACTGGTACTTCCTCTGCTTTGGGCTCTCTTTCCTTTAGTTCTGGTAAAACCTCTTCTTCTTCTTCTTCTTCTCGATCCGACTTCATCATACCTAACATGGAATCTGTATCCAGATCTGCTATTGTGGATAATGTAGAAGGTTCATCGCAGTATTCCAAAGATGCTGCTGTTGTATTCTTCATAATCCCTTTCTCCATCATTGTAAGAATTAAAAGGAAATGATCCGCTTCCCGCCTTACATGATCAGCTAATAACGCTGGAATCAGACCAACCAGCCGACAATCTCTGATCATCTCTTCAGCAGCACGTTTAAAATCCCTAATGCGCAAAACAGCAGCGCGAACATCTTGCAAGAAACGTTTAAACGAAGCTACTTCCGGATAGCCCTGCAGCATACTAGAAAAATCTCTGCCTTGAAGATAAAGATCATCAAATTCTTGAGAAAAGCTATTGGCTGTTTGTATTAAATTGCGCTCTGATGGATCTAATAAATGACTAATAAATTTAGCATGATCTGCCATAATTCGCAGCCAAAATACATTTTCCTGGGCCTTTGCTCCCCCAGATAATGCTACTTTCCCATTTTTAATTTTGTCTAAAAGACGCATAAAGTATTGGGCTTCGCGAGCCATATGATCAAGAAGTAACGGAAAATTATAGCCACCCAGCTTGCACTCTAACATGCGATGTAATAATTCACGTTTATACGTATAAAACTCTTTCAATAAGGCCTGGGTGTCAGTCACGAGCTCCATGAATTTCTTGTCATTTTGTAAGCGCTCCGCCCGTACGCGCGAAGACTCAAACTCCTGGTAAAAAGCTTGGGCATCATCAATTAAATCTTCACACTCACAAGGCAGCCCTGATTTAATAAATAAAGCATGCTCTTCCATAATCCGTATCCAAAATTTTACCTCTTCTAAGTTAAGTGGTTCCAAGGGCTCAGGAACCATATATGACATGAGTTGACGCGACGACATAGCAACACTCTCCCTTTCTGATCCCACTACACATTTATTACATTCTATGCCGAAACTTTAAAATCTGTCATAAAAAAATGGAACCTAGCACTTTTATTTTTATAGATAACTGCTCCTCTAAAGCTCTCCCCATATTCCTGGGGAACTTTAGAGGAGCAAGTCACACTTAACTTGGATTACATCCTGATTCAAGTATTTGATTGCAGTATTTTAGTGGAGAGATGAATACGAAGATTGACTGACTGTGCCTGCCAGGAACTTCCGGTATAGGACAGCACAGTTTCTACATTGGCAAGGCCATCAGCATTGTAAGCACCGGATATGCGTTGTATACCTTTTAACTCATAGATGCCGTCATGATTTTCATCAACTGCTTCCAGCCTGCTGAAAGGTGTTACCATGAGCTTGGTTTGCTTTTGAAGCTTTCCTTCTTCATTGTAAAGACCCAAACGCAGATAATCTGCTGTACGATCATGGACATCCATGATCACTCCTGAACCAGCGCCGGCATTAATCTCCACTTTAAATCCATCAAGGAATCGACCAGATATAAAATCTCTATTGTTCTCTTTCTCACCGAAGATAATAGCTGGAGTATCGCCCAATGTAACAACCTGATTATAATACCAGCCTCCGCTGCCGCCAGATGCAGCAGTCACTAAGGCATCAACAGTCTCATCACCTGTAAAGTCTCTTAATACTAATTTAGCCTGATAGCCACTCATTTTATCCAAAGTTACATCGGTTCTCTTTTGATCAGCCCCATTCTCGACAGTCAGCTTCATCGTATCCACATAGGACGAATCCGCCTGCTTATGCCCAATCAGATAAACTGTATCAGAGACTCCATCACCATTGACATCTCCTTCCTGCATGTCCAATACCTGATAACCGTCTGGCAGCCACTGCTGTGCATTTACCGTATCTACACCGGAGATGGAATCGATAACATCTCCCTTATAATTATAGACAGGTTTTGGTGCATAATCGATTTCACTTGCTTCCACCAGACCTGCCAACGGAGCCATCATCAAGCCTAAAGCAAATACCGCTCTAAAATAATAGTTCTTATACATAACAAAGTCCTCCTCTTAAATCTGCTTCTAACCTTAGTAACGTCACAGCAACAAAAAAGTAACTATACATATTCGAGAATACATTCTAACTTTATTCAGCCATAAACCTCCCTCTTCAACGTATATATTCCACTTAACTAAAGATACAGCAAGAAACCTTCTATGATAGCTTATCTTCGACTATCCTAGAAGGTTTCTCCATCTGCCGTTTCTATACTGTTATGGGAATTTTACTTCACACCGATTAATCGGTGTACCCATACCGCTGAATTTCTTTTCATATTCAGTCATGACATTGCCTTGATAGTCACTGTTATGCAAATCAAATGTTACATTCGCGACCTGCAGATTACAAGCCTCAAATTGTTCTAAAGAAAATTCAAATAAAAGCCTGTTGTCGGTTTTAAAGAATATTTCGCCACCAGCGGACAAGAGAGTCCTGTACTTGTTTAAAAAATTTGCATGAGTTAACCGCCGCTTGGCATGTCTAACCTTAGGCCATGGATCGCAAAAATTAATATACAGTCGATCAACTTCCCCTGGAGCAAAGATATCCAATATGTGATTAATATCAAAAACCAGCAGGCGAACATTGGTCAGCCCCTTTTCTCTCACTTTTTGGGCTGCATAATACAAGACATCCTGCTGCGCTTCAATGCCAATAAAATTAATCCTTGGATTTTGCTCAGCCAATTCACTAATAAACTGCCCCTTGCCTGTACCCAATTCAACGTGAAGAGGTGCTTTGCGACCAAAAACTTCATGCCATTGCCCTTTCCGGTGCTCATGGGCATTTCTTTTTTCCAGATTAGAACCTGGCTGCTCAGGCACACCAAAAGGTATCTCTCTTATTACTACAATATCACTATATTCTTCTAATGCCGCATCCACCCACGGCTTTCTTCTCAGTCGCATTCCATTCTCACCTGTACCTTTATTATTCTTTGTCTAAGCCAAATTTTTTTAAATATCGATATAACGTAACACGGCTGACATCCAGCATATTTGCTAAGCGGCTAATATTACCGCCAGCTACTTTCCAAGCCTCAACAAATATTTCCTTGTCCTCTTTCCATGCTGTGCTGATACCAGTCTCACCCAATAAACTTATATCCTTTAGAGCGATTGTACTGCCCTCTGTATTAAAGAAAGCTTGTTCCGCAACCCCTTGGAGCTGTTTAATATTCCCAGGCCATTCATAAGACATTAATAGCTCTTTTGCTTCACTTTGCAACTCTTTCACTTGCATATTATGCTGTTCCGCTAACTCACAAATAATATGTTCAGCAAGCAGAGGAATATCTTCCCGCCTCGCCCGCAATGGAGGAATACGAATCATGCTTTTTGAAATGATCTCATACAAGGGAGAGAAAAATGCGCCCTTCTCCGTGAGCCGTTTTAAATCACTGTCACAAGCAGCAATAATGCGAATATCAAAACCACGCTCCACTTTTTCACCTAAACGGCATACCTTACATTTTTTTAGAGCATCTGCCAAACGAGCAGCCACATGCATAGGTATCTTTTCGATCTCATCTAAAAATAAAGTCCCGCCATTTGCCAATTCTAATTTTCCAGGACGACTCTCATCCCTGTATTCTCCACTGCCAAATAGTTCTTCTTCTAGTACCTCTGGCAGTATATCACCGCATTTTAAAGAAATAAGAGGTCCAGCAGCCCTGCCACTTGCTTGATGAATCGCATGGGCCATACGCTGTTTACCTGTACCCGATTCCCCCTGCAGCAACAGATGATTATTATTCCGGGCCACCCTGCCTGCCTTTTCCTGCATAGTAATAAAGACAGGAGTTGCTCCAACCATACTGGTTAGACTATACCTGGCCTTATATCCGACAGCATGAGCAACAAGGGTTCTTAAATCTTCAATTGGTAAGGATACGGCGACTACACTTGTTACCGCCTTATCCTGTTCTAAAGGCACTACTGTTGTAATATCTTCATACGTTTTTCGTTGCGTAATCCATGTGACTTCCTTGTTATAGGATGGTATCCCTTTGAAGCCTTTATATAAGGGTGTATGTCGATAATTTAAGACCACATCATTTAAATTCGCCACATCATCCTTCGCCCCCACCGCATCAATACCTGCTAAGCGGCTTTTCCCCAATTTATTGCTATACACAACATCTCCGCCTGGTATAATATGATACACTGCAAAGGGCACAGAATCTAAAATAACATGTCGAGCTTCCAGCTGCGCCAGCATTGTCAGATGCTGCTCCATAGCATATCGAATACTAAACAGCAATGACACAACTGCACTATGAGGCAGCTCTTCCTGCTCTACCGAAACAATGGTGACAATATATACAAGTTGTCCGTCTACCATAATGGGAACAGAGCAGGCATCACCGTCTTGACACTCTTTAATCCACATTTCCGGACCAAATAATAGGAAGGGAGATTTATGCTCATGCACAATACTGATACTCGACGTTCCTATATCTTTTTCAGCAAGCCTGGCTCCCTCTAATTGGCCAGGGCTCTTTTGAAAAAAAGGCAGGGCATAATTTTTCATTACATAACAATCCTGATCGAGTAACAGCAAGCTTAAATTATATACATTAAAATGTTCCCGTGTCTCGTTATATAATCCATTCAAATAGTCTATAGCAGGCTGATGCAAATGCTGCCGCCGTGCCAGCTCGTCCTTAGAGAGCTTCACTAATTTCGGCATGATTTCGGAAGTGATTCCCAGCCTTTTACTTTGTTCCCAGGATTCAGCTACCCATGGATGCACGTTAGGATCCATAGCGCCTTCATCAATAAATTTCTTATAATAATTCATTAGTTTCTCTTTGCTGCGCCGTTCCCGTATCATATATAAATCCTCCATATCTTTATATTATCTACTACCAGTATACAAATGATCCACCCTTGGAAGATCGTTCTATTAAAAATGTAAGAAAAAAACAGGCAATTTCTGCTTATTTTCATCGTTTTTGTGCTTTCCTAGAAAAATAATATCACATATTGAATAAAATCCATAGTTCTCTTGCTATTATTCTTTCCAATTCATGCATTTTGTCATCATTTGTTTTTCGCAAAAAAATTGAGCAGGTTGGCGTATTCCTGCCGACCCACTCAATAAAGACAACTGGCTTTATCCGATGACTAAACCGCTCTAAGACTCCCCCTCTTTCACAAGTGGAGCTAAGAGCGGCTAAGTCCAGCGGAAAAGTGCGACTAAGATTTAGATGGAGTTCTAACTCCATCTAAATCAAGTCTTCTTTATCAAGTACGATACTGATTGATATCTTGCCCGAAATGCTGGATTACAACTTTAAATTCACCAATTTTCTCCATCATATCTACAAGCTTGTCATTATAAATCTGAACTGATGCACTGACTTCCTGACTCGCTGCCGAATTTTCCTCGGAAATTGCTGCCAAGGACTCAATTTTACCATATACCTGTCCAAGTCCAGTCATCTCATATTCTAACTTTCCAATCATCTCTACAATATTCGTAGCAACATTTTGTACATTACCTACATGGCGGCTATTACCAGCTACTACCTCATTGAGCTGATGGCTTTCCACAGCTAATACATCATATTCTTCCTCAATCATCAACACCACACCACTGATAATCTCCATTAAAATCTTAAGATCACTGGTAATACTATCCGAATGATGATGAGACTGCTCTGCTAATTTGCGTACTTCTTCTGCTACAACAGCAAAACCTCTGCCCTGTTCACCGGCACGGGCTGCTTCAATCGCAGCATTGAGAGCCAAGAGATTGGTCTGCCCTGCAATGGCTGCCACCATCCCCGTTATTTCTGTAATTTTAGCAGCCTGGGACTGCAGGTTATTAGCCGACTCTTTCACCTTAGCAAATTTCTCCAGGCTATGCTGCAATTTAGATCCCGATGACTCTACCTCTTGAAAACCTTGATTAATTTCCAAAACAGCAGCTTCTAATTGTACTTTATTACGATTCTGCTCAACAACAAAAGTTTTTAGCGTCTCTAAATTACCGCCTAAAATACCTACTGCTTCAGTAGTCTCAATCGCCTGATTGCCAGCAGCAGTCGCTACATCATACACCACACCGGAAATACCCCGAGAAGTATCTTTCATTTCATCAGCTAATACATTAAAGGTATCCGCATATTTATTCATCTCATCCCCAGTACCTTTAAACCCTACAAATTCACGTTTCAATCGTTTTTTATATAAGGACAGGTCTTGCATAATACCTTCAAACTCATCACCAGTATAAAGATTGGTTTCATGAAAGTACTCCCGCTCCTGCATATTTTGGAGTTCTTCATGGATCGCAGCAAAAGGTCTTAACAAAAAAGAAGATATAATTCCTGCAATCCCTCCACTAACCACTGCTGTCCAAAAGGGAACAGAAATACCAAGCAAAGCTAATACTGCATCTGCGGCTGCAGTCATAATAGCAACTGCTACGCCGATCTTAACAGACAAATTTTTGATAAAGCCAAATGATAACAGTTGATTCATACGATATTTTTTATTATAGGTAATCGGTTTGGAAAATCGAATTTTTAGTTTTACATGATCAGAAGACTTTTCCAAGACTTCTATCTTAATCTCTTCCTTAAAATGCTCTGCACCACCAAGAAGAAGCCCATTGAGATAACCGAACATCCCTCGCTTTGACTTATAACTAAAAATCGCCTCATATTCTGAAATGGGTTCAATTAAAATCTCTGGTGGATTGGCACCCGGAATTCGTTGTACAACTACTACATGCACATCATACATGGATCTAAGAAAAGAATACAAGGTTTCCTGTTGAAAAAAAGCCGGATAAACAGCCAGAAAGGCTCTAACGTTATCTTTTCCAATAGTTAGCCAAATATCATCCTCCGGTTTTCCTAGGGAATTTGCCAAAGAGGTTATAAATTTTTTGACCCCATTGTCTTCAACATCCTCTGTTGGGCCAACAATACGCTCCTTCTCCCATCCTGCACTCTCCATTGCTTTGTTGACCAAATCCTGCCCCCACGCATTACGGGCAGTACTGACCCAAGTCGCAACAACTGTTCCCTTCATACCTATCACTCCAATTTAAATATCTACCAGCATTTTCTACATTGTATCGTGATGTTTGTATATAGAATTTCGCCATATTTTTACAAAATCCTGCCATTTTTAAATGATTATCCATACTATCTGGAAATAGAGAATTGCCATCTTTAAATAATTAGATATCTAATTGTGATATTGGTCACAGACTGTGATAAACATCTACTTATAATAAAGGTAAAGCATCATTACCATCCAAGGAGGATCTTTCATGACAATACCATTAGCGAGCATACCCTTTCTCAACAAGAAAATTAAATTTCCCGTAACTCCCCACATACCTGGTGGATTAACTACCGCTGCACAACTGAGACAAATTGCCGATATTGCTGATAACTATAATGGCTCATTAAAGATTGTGGGAAATACGATTACGATTATAGGACTTAGCCTTGCAGATGGAGAAAAAGCCATCGCGGAACTTGGCTGCCAAGGAGATTCCTTTATTGCCAAACAAGTTCGTGCCGTTGCTTTCTGCCCTGGAAAGCCGGACTGTCCTAGAGCACTGCAAGACAGTACAAACTTAGGTCTTGCCCTGGATAAAGAATTCTTTGGTCAAGAATTGCCCAGTAAGCTGCGCATTGGTGTCAGCGGCTGCCCAAACTGCTGCATTGAACCATTTGTGAAGGATATTGGCATGTATGGCACAGCCAAAGGATATACGTTAGTAGTTGGCGGCAACTCAGGCTTTTCTGCACAAATTGCAACCCCTGTCGCCGAAAAGGTACCTGCTGATGAAATTCCGGCTATCGTGAACAGCATATTAACGTACTTCCGCCAGCATGGAAAAAGCAAAGAACGCTTAGGGCAGGTTATTGAACGACTCGGCTGGGATCACTTTTCACAACAAACACTGCCAGAAGAATACCGGAAAAATAAGAACATTTGAACCTCCAAGATATAAAGATAACGAAGGACACGAAGAATGGAAACTATTTCTTCGTGTCCTTTATATCTCTTCGCATCCTCGCGATTCATTAGTCCATATAACAAAAAAGTCTCGCTTCCGCGAGAATATCTATAGTGCTATATAAAAATTCGGGGCAACGGAGTTCCCCCAAGATTATCTCAGCATCCACCCCAACACTAAGTAATCATTAACTCCGCTGCTTCATTATCTATTCTACCACAGTTTTCATAACTATAAAAGTGGGAATAGCCACTCTTTTAGAAAAACTTTATCTTTTTAAGCATGAATCTTTATTTCTATCATATTATATACACATTCCAGATTTTCAAATAAAGTCTGTACAATTCTTTTATCAATTTTATTGTGCTTCACCATACTATACATAATCTTTTTTACTTCACTGGGAGACAATACACTGCGATAGGAACGCTCTTCTGTTAATGCCGAAAAAATATCTGCTACTGCAACAATGCGTGACCCCATTTTGAGATGATTTTCTTGTACCCGGAACGGATAGCCCACACCGTCTATTGTCTCATGATGATAAGCCCCCCATTCAGCAATGACTTGAAATTCGTCGATCTGTTCTAATATCCGATAGGTATAATATGCGTGCTGCTTAATGATCTCAAATTCTCTGGGAACTAAGCTCTCCGATTTCTCCAATAGCTGCTTTGGTACAGCCAACTTTCCTAAATCATGAAGTAAACCTGCAATTTGCATTGCCTTGCACTCTTCTTCGCTATAGCCTTCCAGCATTGCTAAATAAGAGGAAACCATTGCTACATTTCGTGAATGGGCACCTGTAAATGAACTCGTTTGATCAATGACCTTAGCAAAAATTTCTGCAATATCAAGTATATCATCCACATCAAATCGTATCCGACCATATTGATTCATACGATCAAAAAAACGCTGTGCATAGGCTGCGTCTCCCAGATCCAGCCAAAAGCTTTCTTGCTGCGAGCAAGCCTGAAGAGCCACTATTACCTTAGGATCAAAATAGATCCCACTTAAACTCACCAGCCTGGATAAAACATCATTTTTTTGTCCCAAAATGTATTTTTCATCATTAATTAATACATCCAAACGATCCGCTACGTTTATAATCCGGCTGATCAAGGGTATCTGACTTCCTGATAATCCCGACGGACTGGAGCCATCATAGAAATCGTGATGATGGCGAATAGGTACAGCTAACATACCTAAAACTGGTGAATCCTTTAATAAACGATATCCAATTTCAGCATGATCATAAATAGTATCTACTACTTCAAAGGTACGTAACTTCACTCGCTCATCCCAATTTGCTGCTGCCCCTAAGTCATGAAGCAAGGCTGTATAGACTAAAATCTGATGCTGCCAGTCCTTCATATTCATAGCCTTGCCGATCCGGCTGCTAATCATCGCCGTACGCCAGTGATGATGGGATAATCCTCCATTGGACAACTCTAAGGCCAAGGATAAGGCACGGAATAAATTAATGGGATGGATATTAAACACCATCTCCATCCCTCCCTTTCTATGATGTCTTATCCTGATAGTCTATAACGAATGCAAGAACCATGTCACGGCCAACAAATCCGCAACACCACCAGGGCTGACATTTTCTCGAATAAATTCTTGGTCTAAAACTTCACACCTATGCCGTCCATTTTCAGTTTCCATACCGCCTGCCTCAATTATCATTTGCGCCCGCTCCCGAACCCATACTCGCATCTTATCAGGGTCATGGCGGTGCATAACGGTCGTATCATCTACGCAAGTCATAAGCACCAACAACGTATGCACTAAAGCATCATTGATTGACAGTCCTTTATCCAAAGCTTCCCGCAAAGCTGGTAAAGCTTTATATCGTACCGATGGCAAGCCTTCTGCTAATTCTCCACGAATACCCGTAATTCCATAGTTAACATATAAACGTTCTCCAGCAGTCAGCTCTTGTCTGCTCTTATGAACAGCCCCTGCCAATTCCTTTTCAACAATTCCATTTACCATTTGTGAAGCATATTCTAGTACCGTGCCTTGCGTTACAGGTGATGACCGCCCCTGAAGCCATCCAGTAACCCCTGTCATAATTCCAAGTAAAAAAATTAATCCCTTTTGCGTGTTAACTCCCCCAGTGGCAGCTAGCATCGCTTGTTCCGCTTCCAAACCGATAATTCTTAGTACTGGCAGCAAGGCTTCTACAGCTTCATCATGAAAGATCCCGGCCTGAGCGCAACGGTTCATATAACTGCCAAGAGAAGCTGAGCTTGCCATGAAACTATAAAAATCCATATCCCGATGAGCACCACTGTTAACTCGATCCACCAAACCTGGCGAAGGAGTACACGTGACTTCATATAACATGGCCTCAACCGCCAATGCTCCGATTTTTTCAGCAGCGGGACTAATACACCTAGTTTCATAGGCTCTAAATTGCTGTAGCAGCTTTTCCACTACTTCAAGCAAATCCTGCATAGTATGCCGCCCTTCCCGCCGGCATACTACAAATTCTCCTCCGCACACAAAGCAGTTCCGCCCTTTCCCCTCATCCCGACGAGATAAGAGTACGCCCGCTTGATCAAATACATCAATATCCAATAAACGCGAGAAACCAAAGGCCTCCTCAATCTTTTCAGCTGCTTTCTTGACTAACCAGCCCTCATTGTTAATCCCAAGTAAAGCTTCGGGACCCGTAGCTAGATTGATTTGCTCCTCACCTAGGATTTCAAATTTCTTTTTTATCTCTTGCACGGCATAATCCCTGAGACGCCTTAAAACGGGAGTGTCTTTTACTGCCCCTGGCACATTTAAGGTTATGCTGATGATTGTTCCCTGATACTTTTCTTTAAACATTTGTTGCCTATGATACCTAGCATCTTTTGCTGCTAGAACCTCTTCTAATGTAACGGTCCTTGTTTTCATTCTAACACTCCATTTTTTAGCTATCTCTTCTGCAGAGAAGAAAGGATTTCAACGACTTTATGAATTAAAGTTTTATTCAAATATTGACGATTTTTGCAAGTCAGAATATAATGATTCAACTGATTATCATGAAACAAAACGGGTACACTACTATTATGAGCCTTTACATGAACTGCTTCATTCGTGAATAATACAATCCCTTCAACCCATACATTAATCCCTTGTTCCTTAAAAAATTTGGATAATTTATATACTTGCCCTTTTACCTGCTTTACAGGATTGACCATTTTCTTAGAATACTTTCCGCCGCCTCGCCCGACTTTATGCTGCGTCCATTCTGCATCTTGTGCATCTCCCACAATATATCCATTGTGATTTTTAACCTCTACTACATACACCCCTTTCATACCTACTATAATCAAATCCGTCTCTTGACTATAATTCTGATACGAAATACTCACATTCGTAAAAACATGATAATCTTCAGGAAGATGCAGTGCTTCTACTAAGCCTATTGTTTCCCCTTTTGCACCAAAACGAAATATGACGCCCCGTCTAATATAATAACTGGATAAAACAATGGCAATGATCAGCGGTGCTAAATAATACCACTGATTTACCTGTAATCTATGTACAAAGATTAGATAAAAAGACATACACACGAGCACTAAAAGAACGATTCCTATAAATAGACTTCGATTGGCTTTTCCGCTTAGATTATTTCTCCCCTTATGAAATTGAGCCATACCTTTTACTCCCTTATGTTCTCTAGACTGTATCTCGTGACCTAAGCCACCAGCTACGTTCCCCCTGACCCTAGACAGCTTAACACTTCATCTTAAGTCAACTCTTCCTTATCCGTACAATCTATACGTTTACTTATTCTGTTTAAACCTAAAAAAACCTCCACGTCATCGGAGGTTTTATTCTTTGGCATTCTTTTTAACAAAAATATAATGTTTATTATCTTATGATTTTTACATTATAATGGATAGTATACAACATTGGAGGCAGCACCATGCATGAGGATACTGCATTAAGAGCATATAAACGCAAAATACATTGGCAAGTACTATTAGTAGTTATCATTGTTCTTACTTTTGTCATAAATGTAGCTGGCCTATTTGCTGGTGCGATTTTTTATAAAGAATTCTGCGTGTTAAATACCCGTACCAGCGTAGAGAGATTCAATCCACTCAAATCCCGCCTGCAAAAAGGTCTCCAAACAAAGCATTGGTATTCGATTAATATCCAATCACCTTTTGGCTATTATTTAAAAGGAACCTACTTGCCGTATGCAGATCCTTCTAATAAGACGGTCATTATCGTACACGGCATTGCTGCCAACCGCTTAATGAGCCTATGGTATGTAAATATCTACTTGGATCAGGGCTACAATGTGTTAATCTATGACTCAAGAGCCCATGGCGAAAGCGGCGGAACCTCCACAACCTGGGGATACTATGAAAAATACGATCTAGAAGCATGGGTAAAATGGGTAGCCAACGAGCATCCAAAGGGAGTTATTGGCGTACATGGAATCTCCATGGGAGCAGCAACAGCACTTATGCAAGCCGAGCTCAATGAAGCTTCTAAGCAGGTAGACTTTTATATTATTGACAGCGCTTATAGCAATTTAGAAGACTTACTAACCAAACAAATTGGTGCTGCCGTAAATTCTCATAATTATCTATGGATCAAAACCTTATTAAAATATTCCAGCGCAGTGGCCTACATCCAAGATCGTTTTTTTTATGAAGATATATCTCCTATCCACGCAGTGGAAAGGGTTACTACACCCATCTTGTATCTACATGGTGAGACAGATCCTCTTGTCCCGGTGAGTATGTCCCATCAGTTATATGCTGCTACCAACGGTTATCGTCAAATTCATACCTTCCCTAAAACAGGACATGCCATGGCTATTTTTGACAATAAAGCCGAATACCAAGATGTTATTACCCAATTTATTAAAACAACAATAAAATAAAAAAAAAGCCTCTATTCGCTGAGGCTTTTTATTATTTATCCAAATGATTTGCAATACGTCTTAATGACGTTGCAATATGGTATAGCAGATAGAAGAACCCTCCCGCTGCAGCAATATGAGCTACACCAAAAGCAATGCCAATTGCAGGATTTCCATGCATCTATTTTTACCTCCCACCTTAGAATACTCTTATTATCACATAGACCTATGACAACTTTATGACAATACTATCTCTCATAAAAAATACTAGCTGCTCTTTAACAATCATCGGATATTTTATCTACTATTTTTTTACATTTATAGAATTTATAGTATATTAGTTGACTAACTGACAACTTAATGATAATATAGGGTTGTTAGTATATTATATAGGGGGCGAATAAGGTGAAAATTGCATTAGTAGGATTGGGTAGAACAGGAAAAGTTGTGGCAGAATATCTTCTTTCGCAGAACGTGCTTAGCATGGTATTGTGTAGACCAAATAGTACTAATGCTAATAAGGATCTTGGGGAGATATTGGATCGCAATGATACAGGAATTATGATTGAGACCAGCGACCATTTAGAGAGGAAACTATTTCAATATAAACCAGACATTCTTATTGATTTTTCACGCGCCAGCTTTGTAACCGATAACATTCACATCTTAGAAAAATGCGGTGTAAGTATCGTTACAGCAGTAACTGACTATGATTCTGCAGAAATAGAAAAAATTAAGAACGTCGCACAGAAAGGTAATATTGGCGTTGTCTTGGCACCGAATATTACATATGGCGTTAATGTATTAATGTTGATGACGGAAATAGCAGCGGAGTTAATGAACTCCTATGATTTTGAGATTTACGAAGAGCACCATAAGCAGAAAAAAGACAGTCCATCTGGAACTGCTAAGAAAATTGCTCTGAAAATACAAGAGGTTCTGGATCGTAATGACGAGGTCCCCACTCATGCTGTTCGGGCAGGCGGTATTATTGGAAAGCATAAAGTTATGATTTGCGGGGAGTATGATTCTATCGAAATTTCTCATCAATCCTATTCCAAGAAAGCCTTTGCCCAAGGCGCATACAAAGTAGCTCAATTTCTGATGGGAAAAACAGGTTTCTATGAAATGAGCGATGTTTTTGAGCAGGAAAGAGAACAGAAAAGACAAATCATAGCCTTGCGTAAAATGATGGAAGATATGAATATTTTGAATTTAGCATAGAAAATCTGCTATACTATCGTAGTAGATTGATTCTATGGAGGTGATTGTATGGGAAAGGTATCCCCTAAAAGCAGTTATAAGAACATTAAAAATGCAGAGAGAAGTACAAAGTTTTTTATTGACAAACAAGCACCTAAAAAGCCAATAAAAAAATAATAGGATAGTAACTCTCACCTCTTTAGCTTAGGGTAAGCTTAAAAGCTCCTATAAAAATTCGCTTGCGAATTTTTATAGGAGCTTTTGTATCTTACCGATATGCTAGCTCAATAGCCCCCCACGGCTAATTCTCTGCCAATTGAGCTTATTTCAACTTTATCATGAATCAGACCATCAGAAATCGTACCTGAAATCATTTTAGGCTCTGTCTTATACTCTATGGTGTCTTAGGGATTGATTCTAAATTCATTCAGAGAAGCTATGTTCAAAACAAACAACTCTTTATCCTGCTACAATTGTTACTTCTATATTATATATCGTAGAAATCTTACATATTATAAATAATGAGAATCAAATTAATAATGGCATGGCATGTCCATAGCGAAATAAAAGAAAGAATTGACAATAAAATACAACTATTTTATAATTCAGTTAACGAACGTTAACTTTATGGAGTGATTAAATTGAATACATTGTTTTCCCACGACGGCAAGAAAAAAGATCTTATCCAGTCAGCATTGGATTTATTTGCAGTTAATGGTTATGATGGTGTTTCCGTAAGAGATATTGCCAAAACAGCGGGAGTCTCTGAAGCTGCCTTATATAAGCATTTTAAAGGCAAAGAAGATTTAGCATTGTATATCTTTAACGCCATTATTAAGAATTACTCTGAACGTCTGCTTGTCTTAGAAGCTCAGCCTCTTAGTTCTATTGATAAGCTCTGTAAAATAGTCGAATATACCTATGATCTATACGAAATGTATCCTGCCGAAATTCGCTTTGCTCTGTTATCCCAATATTATTTTTGGGATTCTTTAAGTAACGAAATTAAGCCTCATTTGATCATAAAACGTATTGTAGAAGAAGGAATTACTGCTGGAGAGATCCATAAACAAGAAGTTTACTTGTGGATCGCAGTCTATTCAGGAGTCATGTTACAGCCCTTAGCTCAATATCCTTATTTTCATGAAAATCTGCCGGATATACAGACACTTAAAAGTAACGTCATTGAAATCGTGGGTAAATTGTTTTCAAAAGAGTAAAATATGAACCATAGCTACTGATAATATAAAGAATAAATGACAGGGAGCAAAAATAATGCTGAGATATTTATTGAGAATTCTACTTCGCTTACTCTTTAAAGCAAAAGTAATCGGCTTTAAGGAAATGCGCTTTGACGGTCCTACAATTGTATTACCCAATCATGTATCCTTTTTAGATGCAGTCTTCTTATATGCCTATTTGCCCAGCACCATTTGCTATGTAATTAATACAGATATTGCAGAGAAACTACGATTCTATCTTAAATTTATTAATCATATTAAAATTGATCCTTTAAATCCTTATTCGTTAAAAAAAATTCTGGCCGTCTTAAAAGCAGGGAAGCCTTTAGTCATCTTCCCTGAAGGACGTATTACCCGTACAGGAAGTCTAATGAAGATTTATAGCGGCATCGGATTTATCGCTTTTCGGACCAATGCAGCAATTTATCCCGTGATCTTCTCGGGCTTAGAGTATTCAAAATTCTCACGAATTCAAGATAAAGTACGCTCAAAATGGTTCCCGGAGGTAATGATGTATGCTGACAAAGTCTTTCATCTGGAATCCGGCACAAGCAAAAGTATACGACTTCAAAAACGAGAAATTGGCGACAAAATTCGTACGATTTTAGAAAATACGATGTTTAAAGCTAAAGAATATTCACCGATTGAAATCAATTTATTTAATGAATTACTGCAAGCGGGTAATACTCATGGCATGAGCAAGATGATGGCGGAGGATAGCAGCGGAAAGATTACCTATCGTAAAGCGATTATCAGCAGCTATACCTTGGCAAGTGCATTTCGTACAGCTCTTGCATCAGACGAAAGAATTGGAGTCTTATTACCCAATTCGATCGGTCATGTCGTTACGCTGTTTGCCTTATGTTACGTAAATAAAACACCTGCGATTCTAAACTTTAGCGCAGGTATACAAAACAATTTAGACTGTGGAGAAACAGCAGGAATCAAAACCATACTCACCTCTCGCACCTTTGTGGAAAAAGCTAATTTTCAATCCTACGTCAACCAATTGTCTGCTAAATTTACGATCCTTTATCTTGAGGATTTGAGTAGTACCCTCTCGGCTACTGATAAGCTCTCCGGCTTATTTAACTACTTCGTAAGAAAAAAAGCATCTCCCATTGGCAATCGAGAAATCATACTCTTTACCAGCGGCAGCGAAAGCAAGCCGAAAGGAGTTGTATTGGCCCATTCCAGTATCCGGGCTAATATTCATCAAATTTCCTGTGTAATCGATTATACTCATCGAGATAAAATGTTAAATGCTCTGCCCATGTTTCACTCGTTTGGCCTGACGGCAGGAACACTGCTACCCATTATGGAAGGCATGGAAGTATTCTTGTATCCCAGTCCCCTCCACTATAAAATCATTCCTGAAATTGCCTATGACCGAAATGTTACTATCTTGTTAGGAACGCCGACCTTTCTGATGGGATATGGAAGATATGCTCATAACTATGACTTTTATAATGTGCGCTTTGTTTTGGCTGGCGGTGAAAAATTAAAGGATGATGTGCGCAATCTGTGGAATGAGAAGTTTGGTATACGTATTTTTGAAGGCTACGGAACTACAGAGATGTCCCCAGTACTTAGTTTAAACACTCCTATGTTTAATCGTCACGGAACTGTTGGCAAAATGCTTCCAAGTATTGAATGGAAATTAGAAGCCGTCGAAGGCATTGAAGAAGGTGGAAATCTCCTGGTAAAAGGAGCGAATGCCATGAAGGGTTACCTATTGCACGGAAAGGGCTTTGTACCTTCAGAAGAATGGTATAATTGCGGCGATATTGTTGCCATTGATAAAGAAGGTTTTGTAACCATAAAATCACGCTTAAAGCGCTTCGCGAAAATTTCCGGTGAGATGATCAGCTTAGATGCCGTTGAAAAAGCTGCCGAAAGCTGCTTTGCTACTGATAAAAATGCAGCAATCAATATTTCAGATACAAGAAAAGGTGAAAAAATCATTTTGTACACACTTCATAAAGACGCCACTAAGCAGCAGCTGCGAGAATATATCAGCCAGAGCGGACAAAGCATGCTCGTTATGCCATCCGCATTGCGAGTCATCGATACCTTACCCTTGCTGGGGAGCGGCAAGATTGACTATGTTGCCTTAAAAGAAATGGCCGCAAAGGAGCTGGAAAACGGTGCGTCTTAAGCTTTCGCCCCTCAATGCCTTATTCTTAGCTCAATTTATATCTGCCTTTGTTGATAATATGATCTTATTCATTGCCTTGGGGATTATCCATAGAGACGGCTATCCTGCCTATTATCTGCCTCTTGTACAAAGCACTTTTTTACTATCTTATATTGTTTTATCCCCCTGGGTTGGCAGGTTTGCAGATAAGAAAGCAAAATCTCAAGTACTAATGGTGGGCAATGTCATAAAAACCTTGGGAATACTCCTTCTTCTTGCCAAATGCGATCCCGCATTGAGCTACGGTGTGGTAGGTATTGGTGCTGTCATTTATAGTCCCGCAAAGTATGGTATCCTGCCCTTTCTGGCAAGAGGAGAAGATGCCCTCCTGCGGGCAAACTCCAGTTTAGAAAGCTATACCATAGTAGCTATTCTTACAGGTTCTGTAGCAGGAGGATATTTATCCGATATCTCCATTACGCTGTCATTGATAGCCTGTATTATGCTTTATCTATTATCCATTAGCGTAAATACACTTATACCAAAAGATCCCGGCAACAGAAGCATTCAATATCAAAATGCGATTACCGAATTTGCTGGCGATGCAATCGTTCTGTTTCGCGATAAACAAAGCCATTTTTCTCTGATCGGAACCGGTTCCTTCTGGATGGCATCAGCAGTCTTACGAATGATTATCTTTGCATGGGTGCCCCTTACCCTTGGCATTCGCAGCGGAATAGAGATCAGTATGATTATTGCCGTTACCGGCATTGGCATAGCCATAGGAGCTGTAATCACTCCTTATCTCATTACCGTAAAAGAGTATCAGCGCACTGCATGGTATGGCTTGGGTATGGGACTGTGCATTCTAGCATTCTTATGGGTTACAACCTTACCTATCGCCATTACCTTCTTACTCTTAATCGGTTGTATGGGAGGTATCTTTATCGTTCCTATGAATGCATGTCTGCAGCATGTCGGTCATCAAACCATTGGGGCAGGCAAGACCATTGCCATCCAAAATTTTATAGAAAATAGTTTTATGTTTCTCGGGGTTGGGGCCTATACTCTTGCTTTAAAATTAGGCATATCCATTCATACTTCACTGGCTGCTGCCGGCATTGTCTTATTAGCTTTTGTTGCCTACTTGATTGTTCTAACCCATAAAGAAGTTGACACTGACTAAAAAGCAGCCCTTCGGCGTACTAGATACGCCAAAGGGCTGCTTTAACTATTACAGGAGAAAAACGACTATTACGCAATTTAAAATTATTCTTGGGCATACTAACCTGTGCAACAGTTAAATTCCCCTTTATTTCATTAAATTCTAACACAGGAGATCTCTATGATGAAAGATAAATCAACCTTACTGAAAGTAAGCATACTGTTCTTAGCCATTCAGCTCGTACTCATTTTTCAATTACATAATCTAGGCCAGCCCAGCTATGCACGAAGCGTTATGGCAACCACATCAATTTGGATGTTGTATACCTTTCTAGAGGCTAGATACGGTTTCTATATGAACACCTATGTAAGAGGTATTGTCATTCTCTCCCTACTGTGCGATAGTTTTTTTGGCAGTTATTTAGATTTTTATCAAGCTTCCTTCACTTTCGATAAAGTACTGCATATATTTGGCTCCTATTCCATCTCCTTATTTGCCTATATCTTAGCGATTCAATTACTCGACCATCCCCTAAGCAGTTCATTTAAATTCTTCTTTATTCTGTCTTTGGGACTTAGTCTTGGAGCTTTTTATGAGATTTTAGAATTTCTTACCGATACCTTTTCACATCCAACCCCCGTTAGCCAGCCCAGTCTGCTGGATACGGATCTAGATTTGATCAGTGATTTAATCGGAGCAATGATCGCTGCCATCCATGGAACCTATCGAACCTTTATGAATCATAACTTTTAGGATGATCTAAATAGCAGTTTATGCAGCCAATGTCTTTTTATCGTAACCGCTTTCTCAGGGCATAACTCGTGACAGCAAAAACAACTTATACATTGATTGAGGTCTAATGTAGGCTTCCCCGAACTCATATCAATGATCTTGGCAGGACAGCCCCTAGCACACTCACCGCAGGAGATGCAGCGATCAAAGTTAAATACAGGCTGCGCCCGTAAGGCATTAATTAAGAACTCTTCAACAAATTGAGGAACCTTACCGCTTACTAGGCTTTTACCTAAAGAGCCAGGCAACTTAAAAGGAGCTATGTGTATATCTTCTAACTGCAGCCCCCTAACCGACAGGTCTTTGATATCTCCACTGAAAAGACCTCTTTCTTTTGCAATTTTTACAGTCGGAACCTGCAAGGGCTGCATTCCCATGATATGAGCTCCTACTGTATCTAATGCATAAGGATTCCGTGACGCCAAAAGCAATCCAACCTGTCTTTTTTCTCCTGCAGAAGGTCCGTCTCCTTCCATGCCTTCGATTGCGTCAATGATTGTAAAAACAGGTTTAATATACTCACATATATCAATGAGATGATGAGCAAAATTTTCCGCATTATTCATTTTAAAATGATATTCAGCTTTTATTAGTCCCGGAATAACGCCAAATAGATTTTTTACCCCTCCAGTATAAAGCATCATTCCATGTGTCTTAAATTTGGCTGCTGATACAATAAAATCAACCTCTTCTGCAATTTTTATGACTTGCATTTGCTTCAATTTCTGTGCTTTTTCATTGATGACAGTAACAGCCGATGTATCATAATTTAAATCACAGCCGGTAATTTCTGAGACTTTTGCCATCCCAGTAGATTTATAAATGTTGATTAATCGTTTTACATTATAAGGTCCGCCTGGGCTATCCCCTATAATGACACTACACCCTAGTTCTTGCAGATACCTGACGATCGCCTCGACAACTGCCGGATGAGTGGTCACCGCATCTTCGGGAGCATTTTTCTTTAACAAATTAACCTTAACTAAAACCCTGGCTTTGCTTTTTAGTCCACTTTTAAGTTCAGGAATTTGATCCAGGCAATCATAAACCGCTTTTTTTACTTCTTTCTGCCTGTAGCTTTTCGCTTGGGCAATGCTGACTATTTCCATTTTCTTCTCCAATTCATAATGTATATTATAATTCTTTCAAAATAGATTCCATTTCTTTGCAACGCTCTATTATCCATCCAACTCTTACCTACTTCAGGTTTTACCTATTAAAATGCAACTAGATTATACATTTTTTAACAAATAAGATCAATATTGATAGTAATATCCTATGAAGATATTACTATCAATACTTCTATCATACCATTTATTATATAATGACGAAGATTCAATGATATGGTAAAATATTTATTATGTAAACTAAGTAGTACGATAGAAAGGATTTGGGATTATGCGTCCAGTATGCAAAATGCTGATGCTCCTGGCGGTTCCTGTAAGGGTAATGAAAGCTATTTATTCCAGGAATATTAGTGTTTGTCAGCAACGAAACAGCATTGAGGTTAAATCGGATGAAGCCGTGAATACAATTCAAGTATCACAGATTTATAACGATGCTATCGATTTGAGAATTGAAACAACTATCTTGGACTCATAAATGGAGACAAGGAGTACTATCAACAGTACTCCTTGTCCTTTTCATTTCTGCACAATCGATTTGTCAATCAAAAGTATTTTCATCTCCGTAAAGAAGTCAACAGCCACACCAGCCATTACCTTATATCCAGCTGCATTTGGATGTATACCGTCAGAATGCAGCTCTTCTTTTATCCTGCCGCTGCCCTCATCTACCATTGCTCCATAAAAATCAATGATTCCAATAGTATTCGCCTCAGCATATTGACGTATTTGCTCTCGATACTGTCCAAGCAGGCTTTCTGCATCCACATCATTGCAAGGAACGGGCAGACCAAAGATTGGAGTTATCGTATTATCTACCGCCAGCTCTGCCATGGTTTGAAGATTGTTTATCACTTCGTCAACAGCTATCCCAGCATAAGCATCATTCGTACCGCCCATAATGATAACATGGGACAGCTTTTGACGTAAAACATCTTTATAGAAGCGCTCCAGCATGCCATCAGTAGTATCACCATTTACTCCTTTATTAACATGCTCGATATTTAGCTGTTTCGCCGCTAAGTTAAACCAAGAACCTTCTGATGTATAAGGGAAACCATAGGTTATGGAGTCACCAATGGCAACGATTTTACTCTCTATATGTTCCATGTGATTTCATCCCATCCTATCTATGTTCGTTCATACTACTATATTTAACGAAACAAGATAATGTTCCTCTTTATCCGGCTAAGTAATTCACTATTTCTCACCACTCCGCCCAGTCTCTTAAAGATCTTTACAACAGTGTCGGCACAATACGATAAACAATATCATGGATTACATCATCATCATTACTTACAGCAACCCAATCCGCAATCTTTTTTACCTCTGCTTGGGCGTTGGCGGGTGCAACTCCACAATCAGCACGCTGCAGCATTTCAATATCATTTTCAAAGTCACCTACGGCAATCACTTTTTTTAAACGGTATGCTTCCATATTCAGCAATTCACCAAGCATATTTCCCTTCGAAACATGCTTACCGACAATCTCTAAATAAGTAACGGCAGAAAAAAACTGATTTGTTTTGTTTTCCAAATGAAACGCAGGGACAGGGATTATGTTTCGCTATTGAAAACAACATCCCTGTGTTTCATTATTCAAAATATTAATTTTAGAAGCGAAAAGACCTACGATGTATGATTGACTCTGAGTCCATTCGCAGTACTTTTCTATTTTATTTTCAATACACCCTCTTGCTGGCACCAAACCTGATGTAATAGCTTAACACCCTGATCAATATCATTGCTGTTCATACTACCAAATCCAAGCATGACTTGAGAGTTGGCAGCACTATGATGCAGATACGTACTGGAGAGAGGGAACAGTCTCACCTCTCTTTCCTGCGCGCGATGAATCAGTTCCTCTTCACTAAGGGAATTGCCTATCAGCTCTAAAATAATATGAAGTCCCGCCCCCTGTCCAATAATATGAGCCTGAGAGGCGAAATGCTGCTGGATCGATTGAATGAGTGCATCATGCTTCTTTTTATATACATTTCGCATTTTGCGCAAGTGCCGCTCCCAATATCCTTGTTCCATAAACTTATGGAGTGTTTTCTGGTCTAATAAAGAAACGTTCGCAGCATAATCCCTAAACAGCTCACGATAAACATTAAGTAATTGATAAGGCAATACCATATAACTGACCCTAAGAGCAGGCGATAATACCTTAGAAAACGTACCTACATAAACGATATTTCCTTGAGGATGCAATCCCTGCAGGGCAGGAATCGGTTTCCCCAGGTATCGCAGCTCACTGTCATAGTCGTCTTCAATAATAACGCCTCCGATCGTTTCTGCCCAATCAATTAATCGCAGTCGATTTGCCACAGGCATAACATGCCCTAAAGGAAACTGATGAGAAGGTGTGACATACACAATGGTACTATCGGTCTTTTGCAAATGCCCTATATCAAGACCATTGGAATTGACTGGTATCGGGGTAAGAGAAAAGGAATGATTCCGAAAAACAGCTTTTGGAATAAAGTGTCCAGGATCTTCCATGGCAAAAGTATAATGACGTCTCCTCAATATGGGTGCGAGAATCGAAAGACTGTCTTGAAGCCCCGAGCAAACGAGGATTTGCTCGGGATCACAAAAAATCCCCCGAGATCGAGACAAATACCGCTGTATCTCATAGCGCAATGCGAAATCCCCCTGCTGATTGCTATAAAAAGCAAGCTGCCTCGACTCTTCCTTTAAGGACTCCATATACAATTTTCGCCATAGATTGACAGGAAAGCTTTCTGGTGAAAGACACGCAGGATGAAAATCAAAAGAATATGTCTTTTGATCTTTAGAGGCTTCTCGAACGGATGCACCGCTATTGCCCAAAGGGGCTGGAAAGACGTCTGGTTCTATATAGGAAACATAATACCCACTTCTAGGCTTACTGTGTATATACCCTTCAGCACATAACTGCTGATAGGCATATTCTACTGTATTGCGGCTTACAGATAATTCGATAGACAAATTCTTAACCGATAGAAGCTTCGCAGCAGGGAGCAAATCCCCTGATATAATTTGCTTTTTTATATGATTGTAAATTTTTTTGTGCAACGGCTGGGAGTCCTTATTGTCCAATATAAACACGGCTTCTCACCCTAATTCCTTTATTTTCAAGGTCTTGTAACTATCGCCATTATATCCAGGGTGATCTAGAGTGTCAAGGCGCTGAGATCATTTCCCCAGGTAGAACTGACCCCCTATTTTATTTGATAATTGCCCCTGTAATTAGGGGTAGTTTTATTTTATACTATGAATATTGAAACCAGGGCACAATAATGCGATAACCTTAACCGCTGACAAACTTCTTACTTTAAACAGAAAGGATGAATTTTATGCTTAACGAAAAATTATTGGACGTACTTTCCCACCCCGCAGATGGAGCAATCTCAATTGTTACCAATGGCAACGATGGTCCTCATCTAGTGAATACCTGGAATAGCTATATAACAGTTACACCAGATGATAAACTATTGATTCCCGCTTCCGGTTTTGTTAAAACAGAGAGAAACCTTAGCGCTCATAACGATGTGACTCTTTCTATCGCCAGCAGGGAAATCGAAGGTTATAGAGGAAAAGGAACTGGTTTCATTGTGAAAGGAACCACCCGCTTTATAAAGTCCGGTGAGGATTTCGAATCCATGAAAGAAAAATTTTCATGGATTCGTGCAGTATTAGAAATCACAGTAATTTCTGTGAAACAAATGCTTTAATGATTAGAAACTTGATTCGCTCTGGTTATGTAAGGGAGTGACCGATACTCTCGATATCGTCAATCGGTAAAAGAGCTGTTTCCTTGCGATTTTTAAGTCGTAAGAAAACAGCTCTTTTTATTTTTCCTATTAACGTATATTTATCAAGAAACAGACCAACACTTTAGAAATAACATACTAGTAGGAGGATTTACATGAGTAATCAAACCTTGCTGTGGTCAAGTTTTATAATTTCTTGGCTATCAGTCATTTTTCTAAAAAAAGAAGACCTTAAACGCTATATGCCTGTTGCATTATTCGGTGCGCTACTATCAACTATTATCATAGAGGCAGGTACGACTTTAAATTGGTGGTCTACTAAGGAAACAGTTTTCCCATTAATCAACATGCCGATATTTATTTATGGCTCATTCCTTGTTGGTATCCTTTGGATCTTTAAATTTAGTTATAAACGCTTTTGGCTGTTTCTTGCCACAAATGCATGTATTGATCTTATTCTCATCATCCCATTAGATAATTGGTTTGTCAGACGGGGTATTTTAGAATTGAATAATATAACTCCCCTCCAAATGTTATTTTTGTCAATTGTACATGCCACTCTTTTGTATAGCTATCAGCTTTGGCAGGAAGGTGAAGCGAGCCCGTTCAAAAGGTTGAATGTAAATTTATCATCTAATGTACAGTCTGCTGCCAGCAAACCTCTCAGAGATGATCACGACGAAGAGTAATTTTCACTTCACATATAAAGCACAACTATAATGTCATGTTCATCATGCAAGCTTTTCACTATATTCATTTTTTTTCAAACTTTCCTGTTTATTTCTAAAGAGATGATATCCATATATTACTGCAAAAGCCACTAAAAATATAATAGAGATTCGATACATAACAGCATAATTCGTATGGGTGGCAATCAGTCCTAATAGTACGGCGCCAACTGAATATCCTAAATCCAAAGAAGATAAAAATGTACCGTTGGCAGCCCCTTTACGTTCGGCAGGTGATCGCACAATTGCCCAGGCCTGCAAAGAAGGATGGGCCGCCCCATATCCTAACCCATAAAATAACGAGGACACAATTAAAGTGTAAGTCGTAGTTGAATAAGATAGCATCAAGAGACCCACAATCATAAGCGCTATTCCTGGAACTATTACGAAAGCATGTCCCTTTCGATCAAAGAGTTTCCCCGCAAATGGACGGCTGATTAGAATCATTAAAACATGCCCAACAAAATAGATTCCGACATTCTCAATGCCGTTTTGCTGACCAAAGAGCATGATAAAACTCATAATTCCACCAAAGGTGATTGAATGCAAGAAACATAGACACGCAGGCAGCAGTGCACGTTTCTCAAATAAATCACTCCACAGGTTTCGATTCTTAACAGGTTTAGGCTTAAGATGTTTTTTTGCAGAATCCATTGATATATTTAGCGTTAATACCATTCCACCACCAACTAAAATGGTAGAGATCAATAGAATGATATCAAAATTATAACGCTTCATCACTTCTATACCAAGTACCGTTGCAAAAGATGTCCCTAGAATAATCGACAAAGCAAAATATCCAGTACCTTCTCCTCGCTGCTTAGGGGATACAATATCCGACATAATCGTTGCCAGCACTGTTGATGTCATCCCCCAACCGATACCTTGACAAAATCGCAACATCAGTATGATACCAATTCCTGAAGCTACAAAATAAGAGCAGTTAAAAGCAATAAGGATGCACATTCCAATTATCAGCAGTGGTCTTCGTCCAAATGTATCTGCTGCAGTACCGCTAATGGAACGAACAATGAGAGCAGAAATTGAGATCACAGCAAAAGGTAGACTAGCTTCCAAATCATTTCCGCCGATTTGTTTAATATATAACGGAAAGGTTGGGATTAGCATTAAAATCCCTTGATAAATAAAGAGGTTTCCAAATAAGAGCAGCAGAAAACTTCTCGACCATAGTGTTGCAGTACTATGACTTTCAACTTTTTTTATTTCCATAGTACACCTCCATAACCACTGTGTTTTCCTTGTTGAAAATTAAATTCACAGTATTATTTTATTCTTTATATTGTTGTGCGTTTTGAAAAATAATTTTTAGCAGCATTGTTAACTCTTTCTGCTCTTCCTCAGATAAATTATTTAAAATAGCATTTCTATGATGCCCTACAATCTCTTTCCAAAGAAAACATTGATCCAATGCTTGTTGACTTAACGTGACTTTTTTTTCCCTTTTATCAACACCAGATATCCTCATGATTAGCCCTTTTCGCTCTAATTTGACTAAACTTTTAGATACTGCAGGCGGTTCAATATTCAAATAGCTCGCTAAAGCTGCCTGTGTCATTGATCCTTTTTCATTTAGCGTTGTAATAATCGACCATTCAGAGCCATATATACCGTATGGCTCTAACCTTCTATTAAGACCTTTAGTAATAATACGAACCGTTTGAAAGAGTTGGTGTAATAATAATTCAGAGTGTTCCATTTTTCTCACCTTTTTGCGCAAATACTTAACTAGTTAACTATTTAAAATTATATATTTCACTGATTCACTTGTCAATGCAACACCGGCAATAACTCTCCTCGGCAACTTTTGGTGAGATATGCCACTGGGTTTAAACAATACCTAGGTGTTATGCAGAACAGTACGCTAAAGTGTTTTAGTAACTTTTTTGTTCGTCGATCCCGTGCAATTCACCATGATAATACTAATCAAAATCACAGCTCCGCCTACAATCTGGGCGGAGACTATCGTTTCAGCTAGGAAAAGATGACCGCTAAGTACACCAATTATTGACATCAGGTTTAAGTAAAGCGTTGTTATGATCACATCAAGTTTACTTAATGCATAGATATATAAAAAATAACCGAGAGCAGAGCAGCAAACCCCAAGGTATAAAATATTACCAAGAGCATTCCATGAAAATAAATGCCATTGATGATATTCAAGTAAGGAGAGGGGGATTAAAAACAGAGTCCCAAATAAAGTTTGGTAGGTCGTTAAAAATAAACCGGAGTATTTACCATTTAATGATTTATTAAGAAGCGTATATAAGGACCAAGAAAACATCGCTCCTACAATACAGAGGTTTCCAATAAACGTCTGAGAAGAAAAGTCTAGCTGCCCGTTAGCTGTAATTGCCAAATACGCTCCAAACATCGCGCCGATAATTCCTATGGATTGGCTCAGGGGTATTCTAGTTTTAAAGACAAGCACATCCAATGCAATGGAAAGTATTGGAAGGATTGCTGTGATCAGAGCCGCACTTGATGCTGTAGTGAGACTAATTCCTGTATTTTCAAGATAGAAATACAGCGTGATGCCGAAGAACCCTGCAATCGTCATCTTCCCCCAATCACAGCGTTGCAGCCTAACAGCAGGTTCCTTCTTTTTTGTGATTAAGAATAAAATTGTGCTGGCAATCATGAAACGTAATAAGGCCAATGTAATCGGTGGAACTTCACTGACTGCTGTTTTGATACTGATAAATGACATCCCCCATAGAGAGACTGTGACAAGCATCGCCAGATTGGCAAGAACCTTACCATTCAAAAGAAAATCCATATTGTTTTTAATTTTTTCTAAGTATATCTGCATTGATTTGTTATTCCTCCAAAGCGTGAAATTAATTTACTAAAAAAAGCTATATAGAAAAATGATCCTAATCACTCTTACTTCACTAATGACTTATGTACTAGCATATTAAAACGACTTGGCCTTGTCAATTAAAGAATTTGCTATCATCAACTATTTTTATACTGCATTTTTGATACGATAAAAAGATTACAACAAGATTAAAACATAACCCCATCGCATCATTAAATAAAAAAACCACCTACCCCGAAGATAGACGGTTTTTTTACTTATTGGATATTTGCACTTTGACCTTTTTACCGCAATTGGGGCATTTTCCCTTGCCTTGAGGGCCAAGAATAATGCTACAGCCGCATTGAGTATGAACCAACAAGTTAATAACCTCCTTAATTTACCGATAGTAATAGCATCCGCTATTGATTCTATTATACTACGGAATCACCAATAATGTTGTTAGCATCTTGTTAAGTTTATAGGCAACAAAACAGAGCGATATAGACATGGATGCTAGCGGCATTGGATTTCTTAGCCGCTTCTATACCGATCTGCCGTATTACATTTTAAGCTAAATATGTGACAAAATTATGACGAAATTGAAGCAAAATTTCCGATCGTTGAAGCATTTCCTTTAACCATTTTACATCTATATCTTTTGGAAAATCATTATACAAAACAAATTTACTTTTATCAGTTATTTTAAAGGAAATATTGAAACTCCGACGAATTTTTACAATAAAACCCTTTAATTACATTTTATACTACATATTCACTTTATATAATTTTATCCAGTCTGTAAGCTTGTATGCTCATCACTCTGAGAAATCTATCTTAAAATCAGGCAGAATTTTTTGGTAATTGCCGACAAACTGCTACAATTTACTGGAGGAATGATTTATGGGGACTTCAAATGAGCCAATGTATCATTTAGGAATCAACTTGGGACATGACCGTTCAGCAGCAATCGTAAGTAAAGGTAAAATTGAAATCGCAATACAGCAGGAGCGATTAGACAGAACGAAAAACAGTATAGGTTTTTTACATCAATCATTAGGAGATTGTAGAAACATTCAACTTCCCCATGAAGCAATTCAATATTGTCTACGAAAATACAATATTAAAATAGATGATCTTTCTAGTATTACAGCAAATATGCCGGGAATAGATTATTCAAATGACATCTTACAAAGAATCTTTCCAAGAGAATTATCTGATAAAATCTGTATGATTCCAAGTCATCATTTATCTCATGCTTATACAGCCTACTGGCCATCCGGTTTTGAAGAATCAATTATTCTTGTTGTTGATGCTTCAGGCAGCACTGACAAAAAGGGTTTTACAGAATCATATAGCTTGTATATTGCAAAGGGTACCGAGATAAATTTGTTGCACAGTGAAAAGGTAAAAGCATATTTGGCATCACTTTCCACTCTTGGTTCTATCTATGAA
>CAMKSY010000002.1 GCA_946415545.1 uncultured Pelosinus sp.
CAATAAGGGAGCGGGAAAATCCTACCATTAGCGAACTTGCTGAGATGTTTGGAGTGCAAAGATCAACCGTTACCGTTGCAGTTAATAAGTTATTGCAGCGTGGCTTTGTTGAGAAATCCTCATCGCAAAATGATCTGCGAGTCGTGTACGTACGCTTGTCCGAGAAAGGAAAGCACATAATTCAGATCGAAGATTTGGGATACTATGAATTCGCAGATCTCATTATGGAGACATTGGATGAAAGCGAAAGAGAAACCTTTACATTTCTTTTAAATAAAGTTACTAATACGATTACCCGCAATTAAGCGGGTTTTAAAATAAATATATAGTTAGTTTCATGAAACTAACTATATAAAATATGAATTTAAGGAGGCTAATAATGAAGAAAATAGTTGGTTTTTTAAGTGTTTCTTTAGCTATTTTAATTAGTTTTGGGACAGCATTTTCTTGCTTCGCCAATGATACCCAGAGTGTGTCTAATCAAGGGGTTCTTTTGCTTATTGCAGATCAATCGAAAGAAACCTATGGCAGCCAGCTGCAGAGTGAGGTATTTAGGCAATTAAAGCAACAATTAATGGCCGCAGTGATGAAAGAAAGTGAGCCGATGAATCAAAGCAGCTATGAGATTGATGAAATAGCGAAGGCTGAGCAGCCCGAATTATTAGAGCTGGCTAAGAAGACAGGTGCAGATCAAGTATTAGTCGTAGAGATATTGCCCATTAAGTCTGACTTTAGTGATATTGTATTTTATAAGGCGATACGATCAGATGCTACATTAAGGATTCGTTTATATGACGCAGCAAGAAAACAATATGTGCTGTCTGAAGACGTGGCAGGTACAGATACTAATAAAACTTTCATTCCGTATACATCTGTAGGAAAGAAGGTAACGGTACTGGAAGCAATCCATAAAGCGACTGACATAGCAGCACAAAAGATAAATCAACATGCAAAAAGCGATTAATACGTATAGCTAAAGTCTCTGCCCTATGGAGGTGGCTTATGAATAGGAGGCAATTTATTAAGTGGAGTGGTGCAGGTCTTGCCGCAGCAGGAGGAGTGGCTTTATTTCACTCCCTGGCGCAGCTAAAAGAAGTAGCTAGAGACAATTTTTATAATCATGTCCAAGGATTAGAACAAGAGTATGGAGAATTGCTATATCTAGCATCTTTAGCGCCCAGCGGGCATAATACGCAACCATGGACAGTAAAGTGTATTACCTGTCATCATTGGATTATCGGTACAGATGCTGCCAGGTGGCTGCCTGTTGTAGATCCAGAGAATCGGGAAGCAATGATTTCTATTGGTGCTTTCTTGGAGAATCTAGCTGTAGCGGCAAGGGCAAAAGGGTATGAGATAGAGTTTCAGGTGAAAGCACAAAGTTCCAAAGACAAAGAAATAGTGGATGTGCAGCTATATAGAGTAGGTCAGACAAATCCTTTTGATATTGAGAAGATTCAATTACGCAGAACAGTAAGAAATAACTTTCTTACGAATGAATTATCCAGTGAAGATATTCGATTACTTACTGAGGAAAGTAAAGAGCCGTTCTTTTATTTCTCTAGGCGGGGCAAGGAAGGTAAGTACCTAGCCCAAGGGACTGTTCTAGCAAACAAAATACAGACGGATCGAGATTCTACACAAGAAGAATTAGCAAAATGGATTCGATGGTCAAATGAAGAGAGTAAGAAGTATCAAAACGGTTTGACAGCCGAAACAATGGAGATTGAGGGAATACCACGATGGTTTGTTAAGAATTTTTACTCCCGTCAATCTGCATTAGCAAAACATTTTCGTGAAGCAACCATTCAGAAAATACAGGAGCAGGTGGCAACCGGTAGCGGATGGCTGCTTCTTACGAGTAAGGATTCTTCTATTTCCGAGTTGATTAATGTGGGGAGAAAGCTTCAGCGAATATGGCTTGCGGCAAGAGATAAAAAAATTGCAATTCATCCGATGACGCAGATGATTGAAGAGGTAGCAATGCGAGATGAGCTTTCTTCCGCGTTAGGGATTGCAGAGGAGATCCAACTCCTATTACGAGTTGGCTATATACATGATTATCCAAGTCCTGTGAGTATGAGGATGCCCCTACAGAGCTTCGTCATATAGAGATGCTGATTGTAGAGTTATCATAAAAAATATGGATATGATAAGAGACAGACTGAATCAATTCAATCTGTCTCTTTTGTTGTGAAACTGTATTTCAGAGATAAGTGTTAGGGAAAAAAATTGACAAATGAAATGATCTAGTGTATTATCAAACTAATACACTAGATCGGAGATGTAGCAAGCTAAGGAGATGAAGGTATGGATTTAGAATTTGATGATAAGATGCCCATATATCTACAGATTATGGACCACATAAAAATGGATATTGCTACAGAAAAGTTAAAAGCAAATGATAAATTGCCTTCAGTACGGGAAATGGCAATGACCTTAAAGGTAAATCCCAATACCCTGCAAAGAGCCTATCAAGAACTTGAGAGGCTTGGGATTGTCTATACCCAAAGAGGTATGGGAACATTTGTGGGAGAGCGAAAGCATATGATAGATGATTTGAAACAGGAAATGGCAAAAGAAGTTATAGATGCTTTCATCCTGCGAATGAAACGTCTGGGGTTTAATGAGGAAGAGATCATTGAAAGTATTTCTAAAAATATAGCAGAGGTGAACAAAAATGTATAATGTATTGGAAGCTGAAAACTTATGCAAATCCTATTTAAATAAAAGAGCATTGCAAGGAGCAAATTTAACAATACAACAAGGTAAAATCCTGGGTCTTCTTGGTCCGAATGGTAGTGGTAAAACTACATTTTTAAAAATAGCGGCAGGCATATTGCACCCTTCCTCAGGAAAATTGCTTATAGACGGCAAAGAGCCTGGGGTGTACACAAAGTCTATCGTTTCGTATCTGCCTGACACAGAGTATTTATTCAAATGGATGAAAATAAAAGATGCAGTTCAATATTTTAAGGATTTCTATACGGACTTTGATGAAAAGAAAGCATTAGCGCTGCTGGAGTTTATGAAACTAGATGCCAATAGCAGTGTTAAGAGTCTATCAAAGGGCATGAAAGAAAAATTAAAACTAACCTTGGTGCTTTCGCGAAAAGCTAAGCTATATATACTGGATGAGCCTCTTGGTGGAGTAGATCCTACTGCTCGAGAAAAAATACTAGATGCAATTATCAATAACTTTAGTGAAGATAGTTCCATGATCATTACGACTCATCTTGTAAATGATATTGAACGAATTTTTGATGATGTGGCATTTATATCCGATGGAGAAATCGTATTGCAAGGCAATGCTGAAGAATTAAGATTAAACAAGAATAAATCCATTGACGAATTGTATAGGGAGGTGTTCCAGTAATGTTTCATCTTATAAAATATGAATTAAGAGGAAAGTTGTTAACTATACTTGGTATTTGCCTAACGGTTATAATCGGGAATCTCTTTTTAATGACTAAGATAGAATCCTGGCAAATTGGAGTACCTGTGCTATCGGGTTTCTTAGGGGGAGCAGCTTTAGTGGTTATTTGTATATCTTCGTTAACACTAATGAGTGATTATTTGTATGAGGAACAAGGGTATCTCCTATTTACACTTCCCCAGTCAGGTGTATCAATTATGGCATCGAGATTAATCGCAGCCGTAATTCAAATAAGCTTTGTTGCACTTGTATCTGCAACTATGTTTGGTGTACTTGATCAGGGGAGATTACTCAATGCTATTTTTAATCAAGTTGGGCTGCATGAATTAGTATATTCTATCTTTTTACACCTATGGGCCATCATTTCAACATTGACATTTATATATTTTTGCATGGTGGTTGGCAGAATTGCCTTGAAAGGAAAAAAGATAGGGAAAATTGGCTCGTTTATTATTTTCGTTCTTCTTAGCGCAGCAAAGGCAGGGCTAACAGTAGGAATTCTAAACTCCTTTCCCCAGGTGGTACAAATCCAGTCTATCACAACAATGACAATGAATGTTGGCAGTGTTGTCTTTGATTTTGTTACCTTTATACTATTATTTACAGCTACTTCCTATTTATTAGAACATAAAGTCGATCTATAATAGGGAATGTATGTGAGCTGTTGGCATTGCAAGATAATATAATAATTTAGAAGCTTTTCCTTTGTGAGAATTATTATTGACAATATAATCAAATAAATTCAATAAAGCCCTGCAAAGGAGAGCAGCTAAATATAGGTAAGCCGTCAATACGAGTGCAGACTCCGGCTTCCTGGCAATGTAAGTTGTATGTGAGACCTTTGCCTATGAGAAGAACAATCAAATTGTCTCTTCCATGGGCGAGGTTTTTTCTTGATGTAAAAGGAGGGATAGGAATGAATGTTACAATTGTAGTAGAGTATACTTGGATGTAGTGATTGAAAAGAGATGACTCTAAGGGGTAATTTCTAAGTGATATTTTAATCGCCTTCTTCGTTCGACAAAATTTGACTATTGATAAAGGTATAATTAACAGGGATTAAATAAGTAAATGGAGTGGAACTATGAGAAAAATATCGATTATCGCAATTCTATGTCTTTTTGTAATGTCAATGACCACCATTGTATCTGCTGATGAGATGATGACTCCGCAACCCACAAAAAACGATGCTGCTCAAGCGGTCGTTAAGACATCGTATCGCCTCGCTATTGTTCCTTATATTAACTCTACAGAAGAAAACAAAGGTTACATACAAGAAATTGTCGATGGTAAATATACGGAACACTATTCCAGCAAAAATTTTCAGATCATTCCCTTAGAGGAGGTTCAAAAGGCTCTAAATAGTACGGGCTATGATATTTCAAATCGGGAGCTTGCTGAAAAAGACATATTAGCTTCTGTTGCGAAGGAAACAAATGCGGATTATGTGGTTGCCATGGAGATATCACAATTAATAACTACAAGGCATATGAGCTTTTTTCAAGCTAAAGTAGTAACAAAAGCAAAGCTGCGTTACAAATTTTATAACGCAGAAAAGGATAAAGTTGCTTCATTCCAAGTGACGGGACTTTCGGAAAATAAAACGGTGTTTGGAGATGTTGGATACAAAGATCCAATTACAAAAGCGTTGAACCAGGCAATGGATGATGCTAATGAAAAAATAAAAAGTTACTTATAAGAACTTAATTCAATCCCGACTGGCAAAATTGCTGATCGGGATTTTTATATTTCCTCGGAAATTTCCTAAAAAATAAAGAAATCAAATCGATCATGTTATAATAGAGTAAGATCTGTAAATGTTTTATTAGTATTTATAGAAAAGATGACGAGGAAGGTGGAACAATGAACGTAGATATTAAAGAAGCTGTGAAACAGATGGAGGAGCAAATTATTGCTTGGAGAAGAGATTTTCACAAATATCCGGAGGCGGCCTGGACTGAGTTTCGTACCGCTGACAGAGTGGTGAAAGCATTGAAGAGTTTTGGTTATGATGTTCAATATGGCAGTGAGGTTGTTAAAGAGGCTGCTATGATGGGGGTGCCGACTCAGGATGTTCTAGAAAATAGCTCCAAGAGGGCAATCGAAGAAGGCGCAGACAGTGCAGTAGTTGAAAGTATGGCAGGTGGAAAAACAGGTGTCGTTGGCACATTATATACTGGTCGCCCCGGTCCCATAGTGGCGCTGCGTTTTGATATGGATGCTAATGACGTACAGGAAAAAACAGATGAGAAGCATCGACCTTGGCAAGAAGGATTTGCCTCTCTTCATGCTGGTGTTATGCATGCTTGTGGTCATGACGGACATACAGCTGTTGGACTGGGAGTGGCAAAAATCTTACAAGAACAAAAAGCGAATCTTTGCGGAACAGTCAAACTGATTTTTCAGCCAGCTGAAGAAGGGGTGCGAGGAGCCAAAGCAATGGTTGAAGCTGGAGTCGTTGATGATGTAGATTACTTATTTGGCATGCATTTAGGTTTTTTGGCTGGGAGCAGTGATCGCTTCATTTGTGGTACTGACGGTTTTTTAGCTACTACAAAATTTGATGCTCACTTTTCTGGCGTACCTGCCCATGCTGGAGCAGCGCCCCAGGAAGGACGCAATGCATTGCTTGCTGCCGCTCAGGCTGCCATCAGTCTGCATGGGATTCCTCGTCATGCTGCTGGTGTATCGCGCATTAATGTTGGAGTATTAGAAGCAGGCAGCGGACGCAATGTTATTGCTGATAAAGCGGTTCTAAAACTGGAAACTCGTGGCGAGACTTCATCCATAAATGGCTTCATGCAGGAGGAGGCTCTGCGAATCATTCAAGGAGCTGCTGCGATACAAGGTGTGACTGTGACCATTCGTGAAATGGGTGGAGCTTCCGGCGGTCAAAGTGATACTGCAATTGCAGAGCGCTTACGGCAAGCGGCAGAGACTTCAGGTTTATTCGCCGTGATTGAGGATCGTGGCAGTTTGGGAGCCAGCGAAGATTTTACATGCTTTTTAGAACGGGTGCAAGAACGCGGCGGACAGGGCGGATATGCCATGGTCGGAATTAATCGAGCTGCCGGGCATCATGATGGGGCATTTGATTTTGATGAAGCTGCCTTATCAAATGCTGTGACGGTCTTGACATTAGCGGTATCGGATCTTTTACAAAAAACGCGTTAAACGCATAAATGAGTTAGTTAATTCCTGCAAGGACTGAAAAAAGCCTTGCAGGAATTTTTTATTGCTGTTCATGTATTGTTTCTTCTTGGTGCCTGCCTAAAGAGACGGCGCTATTTTGATTGGTGACATATACACCTATAATGACAAATAAGCCGCCTAACACAATAGATAGAGTCAGTTTATCATCAAAAATCATTATACCGGCTATTGTAGCCATAATTGGATTAAAATAGCTGAAGATTGCTGTTTTCACGGCACCAATTTTTGCGATTCCCAGATACCAGATAAAGTATGAATAAACGGAGCAAAAAATAGCTAAATACGCTGAGGCTAAAAAGGTAGCCTTGCTAACCGTAGGAAGTTGCTGCAACAAAGTTGTTTCAGCTAATACTGTTGGAACAATTGCAAATGGCAGTAAGAGAATGGTTCCAAAGATGTGAATATAAGCCATTGCAATAAATGGACTATACTTTTCTAATACTGTTTTACCTTTAAGAGTAAACCAGGCCCAAACGAGTGCATTTAAAACCAGTAAACCATCTCCTAAGAGGGTCTTTTGGTGGAATACGCTGGAAATTTGTCCTTGGCTTATGACTAGCAGAACACCGAAGAAAGCAACACATATTCCTAATCTGCTGCGAGTAGTCACTTTTTCTTTTTTGGTAATGATGCAAAATAAAGCAGCAAAGACCGGAGTAGTTGCCATAATAAGACCAGCATTCGTACTGGTTGTATATTGCAAACCTGTATAATGAATATAAAAAAATGAAGTTATAGCAAAAAAACCTAGAAGGAGAAACTGAGGTATATCCTTTTTATCAATGCAGCTAGTTCCCTTCTTAAGCAAAAGAATGAGAGTAAAGACAAGAGACGCAATTACAAACCTTAAAATAACCAAGTTCATAGGAAGTACGTCACGCATTCCAATTTTAGCTGCAACATAAGATGTTCCAAGAAATATAGGTACAGTCATTAAAAGCAAATATATATTATGAAATTTTCTCCAAGGAGAAGGTTTAGTACATGTAATTCCTTTAATGTTAAAGTTGTTACAAAGAGTAGTTTGCTCATTCACTTCGATCACTCCCAGTCTTTACTAATCATATTTGTTGCAATTATAGCATGATGCAAACTATAATAAAATTATTAATATAATATACGTCCTATATCTGAAAATATATAGTACGAGGTGAGAAAAATAGATATTCGGGACATGAAAAATTTTTACGCCATCGTTGAAGAAGGAAATATCAGCAATGCAGCGAAGCGGCTTAATATAGCTCAGCCACCCCTTAGTAAGCAGATGAAACAGTTAGAAGATAATCTTGGAGTCCAATTGTTCGAGCGCGGAAGTCGTAGAATCAGGCTGACAGAAGCTGGAGAGTTATTACGGGAGAGAGTAGAGCAAATATTAGGGCTAGTCGATGGTACAATTAAAGAAATTACAGAGCTGAATTCGGGCTTAGTTGGTGCGCTTTCAATCGGTACGGTGAGTACATCGGGAGCTACATTGCTTCCAAACCTGCTGCATCAATTTCATACTTTATATCCGAAGGTCACATTTCAGCTATGGGAAGGGGATGGTAATCGAATTTTAGAGCTGCTAAATAATCGAGTCATTGAAATTGGCATTATACGTGCTCCCTTTGATCTGGAAATATATGAATCAATCACTTTACCCGATGAGCCATTAGTAATTGCGATGAAAAGAGATGGACATTTTTGTGGAATGGATCCTGAACATATTCGGATGATCGAGCTTGCGAATCAACCATTAATTATTCCACTAAGGTGGAAAGCTATGTTTGTTGAATGGTGCAGAAAAGCCGGTTTTAAGCCGAACATTGTATGTATAAGTGATGGGATTTTACTCAATATAATATGGACGAAACTAGGACTCGGCATGGCCTTAGTGCCAAAGTCTACCCAGGAACTTATTTCTGATCCAGAATTGATGTATAAGACCATTGTAGAGCCCACCGTATCAACGAAAACAGTAATTGTCTGGTCGAGAAATCACAAACTGTCTGCTAGCAGTAAGCACTTTTTGGATTTGTTAAAAGCAACCCTTCTTAAGTAATACAGGGATTGTGAGCTAAATCTTTTGGGATGTGAAAATGTCTAAGGGAATTGTGTAGAATAGTTGTCGACTACATTAAATAAAAGGTAGTATAGCAGAAGGTATTGTAGCCTCTGTAATACTGAAAGGATGATTTTATGAGTACTACAAGACAAATACGCAAAATTGTAACTGGAACAACTCAGCTTGACGGGGCAGGAGTGAAACTGGTGCGGGTTATTGGTCATGATGACACAAAGGAGTTCGACCCGTTTCTAATGCTGGATGCCTTTGATTCACGGAATCCTGATGACTACACTAAAGGCTTTCCCTGGCATCCTCATCGAGGTATCGAAACGGTAACGTATTTAATTGCCGGTGACATTGAACATAGTGACAGTCTGGGAAATAAGGGACGGATATTAGACGGATGCTGTCAATGGATGACTGCAGGAAGCGGTATCCTTCATCAAGAAATGCCTCAGCCCTCAGAACGGATGCTAGGTGTTCAGCTCTGGTTGAACCTTCCTCGCAAAAACAAGATGACACATCCTCAGTATCGGGACATTACCGATTCAATGATTCCCAAAGTACAGCAGGATGGCAGTACCGTCGCTGTTATCGCAGGTCATTATAAGGACACACAAGGAGCTACACAAGGGGATTATGTAAAAACATTAGCCCTGGACGTTCAACTGGAACCAAAAAGCCAGTGGAATATTCCAACAGATACAGAAGCAACGTTGTTTATCTATATTGTTGAAGGTGCCGGTTATTTTGATGCCGACAGGCAAACGATGATCGAAAGCCATAGAGCAGTGCTTTTTGATCAAGGAGATTCATTTGCTATCCAGGCGGCAGATTCGGGAATCCGCTTCCTGCTATTTTCTGGACTTCCCCTCAGGGAGCCCATCTCATGGGGCGGTCCCATTGTTATGAATACGCGGGAAGAACTGCAGCAGGCTTTTCGTGAAATTGACAACGGAACTTTTATCAAGAAATAATATAAGTACCGATTCCCAGGATTCATTGGGAATCGGTACCTATCTATTGCAGGACTATTTAACCAACAGCCCTTTTCTTCCTTTAGTGACCTCAATGAACCCTTCCTGCTGCAGGTACGTTAATGATTTTCTTACTACACTCTCTGGCAACGCTAACGCTATAGCTAATGATCTTCGCCCCACGGGTGTTTCCTGCTTATTATATTTAGCTATTGTGGTGACAATTAGGGAATGAATATCACGATTGTCATTTCCATGGACGTTGACCCTATCTGAGTGCAGTTCTTCGGACAGCATATCGGGCGAAGGAGGATGAGAAGGACAAATGGTAAGAAGATATTCGATTACATTCTGCAGTTCTCTAATGTTCCCAGGCCAGTCATATGAAACAAAGTGGGAAGCAATAAGGCTAAAATACATGTCAGACGGAATTGCATTTTCCTGCTGACGGCAATGAACCTCGTAGAATTTTTCTGCCAATAGAAGAATATCTGCTTTTCTGTCTTTTAATGATGGCATCTTTATAGGTAAGACATTCAAGCGATAATATAAATCCTGGCGAAACATATTTTTTGCAATTAGCTTTTTTAAATCCCTATTGGTAGCGGTAATGATTCGAACATCAATTGGAATAATTCGTGATCCTCCGATACGACGTACTTGCTTTTCTTGGAGCACTCTTAACAGTTTGACCTGAAAGGGTAAAGGAGCATCGCCGACTTCATCTAAAAAAATGGTTCCCTTATGAGCCTGTTCGAATAGACCAGCAGATCCACCTTTGCGGGCACCGGTAAAGGAACCTTCCTCATAACCAAAAAGTTCGCTTTCTAACAAATTTTCTGTCATTGCTGCAAAATTTACGGCGACAAACGGGCCAGTTTTTCGTGGTGAAGCATTGTGAATGCCTTGGGCTAAAAGCTCTTTTCCTGTGCCGCTTTCTCCAAGAATCAAAATGGGAGCATCAGATACGGCCATTTTGCGTGCCAGCTCTAAGGTGTGTTTTATTTCCTGGCTTTTTCCTTGAATGTGGGTAAAAGCGTAACGTGCAATGTGAAGCTGACTGACTAATTTGCGTCTGAGTTCTTCTTCTAGTCTTTGGATTTCTGAAATATCTTTAAAGGAATATACAGTACCTAAGTCAGGATCCTCTTCGTGAACCTTTGCAACATTTACTATCACATGGTGGTTGTTGATTTTAGCAAAGGTTTCATTTTCATGGCTCAGCATAAGATTTTTGCAGCCGGGTAATTGGTCTATTGTACTTCCGACAACTTCTATAGCCTTCAAACCAAATAAAGTTTCTGCTACTGGATTAAATACAGATATACGTTTCTCATTATCGACTGCAATGATTCCGTCATGTACGGTGTTAATAATTGTTTGCAGTTGATTTTTTATTTTATTACTGATAGTTGTGCTGGCTTTACTCTTTTTTATTAATCCGATAATGTCACGCAAATAGTTTGCAGACAGATAATTAGCCTTATCATCTAGAATGGACAATTTCTGAAGAATTTCAGTTAGAGTGGTGATATCGATAACTCTAGTTTTAATGTTAATCACATGTTTCACGCATGGCGGTATTGAATCGACTTCACCCGGAGTTATTGCTATTTTCAGGCGGGGATAATCTTTCAATCCGGGAGCGTAAGGATGATATCTTATATGGTCGATACCTAAAGCAATCAATAATTCAATGGTCTCCTGAGCGGAAGAGATAAGATCGTTAACAAGCAGAACATCCGTGTTGGCAGGTAAATCAAATAATTGATCTACCTCATGGTAATTAATGGCTCGTCTTGCTAGAATGATCGGACATTTAGGGTTAATTCGAGGCAGCGCTTCTTTAAAGGAGTGTTTCCCTGAAACTACCACAACATCACCACTGATCGTATCAGCCATGTTTCCATTGACGTAATATCCTAAAATGCTTACCCGGGCACCTAGTAAATTTTTAAGTTGCGTTTGTAATGCCAAGCATGTGTTTTTTCCCTGAGAAACGATAGCTAGACTTTTCATATATACCTCCAAAGGGAATAATAAGGGAATATTAATGGGAATGGAAATGGTTCATCCCATTCCCATTCTACATTCTTATCGTAATTCCTTTACGCAGTACTGGGAAGATAAAGCGGTTGACTCATTGCTTATAGTTGGTATGAATATTGCATAAGTGTAGAGGTAAATAAAAGAAAGGAGTAGTAAACGTTTTTTATCTCGGTAATTATGGAATAGGAGGTTGTTTATGTTTATGGCACTTTTGCTTACATTGGTCGTTATTATTATTGTTGGTTATCTGGTTTTTAAAAATTATAAAGCACAAACGGTCTTGTTTCTAGGTGGAATCGTATTAATGGCTGGAGCTATTATACTAGGAACGGGTCAAATCTTGCCAGCCAAGAGCAGTACTGGGCTGCCATGGTTTGATATATATGAATTTATCAAAAATACTTTTAGTAGTACAACTGCCAGTTTAGGCTTGATGATTATGGCAGTTGCCGGCTTTGCACGTTACATGGAGGAGATTGGTGCTAGTAAAGTACTTGTAAAATTGGCTGTTAAACCGTTAAGTAAAATACATGCTCCTTACTTAGTATTATCCGCTACCTATATTCTCGGTCAATTTCTGGCTCTATTTATTCCAAGTGCCTCGGGACTGGGAGTGCTGTTGATGGTAACCGTTTATCCTATTCTTATCAGTCTGGGGGTAAGTAAGTTAAGTGCAGTGGCGGCTATTGGTACTACTCAGTCTCTTGATATCGGTCCGGCATCAGGAAATAGTGTGTTGTCAGCAAAGAATGCAGGTATGGATATTGCATCCTACTTTACCAGCTACCAGATTCCCGTAGGGATATGTATCGTCGTTACAGTTGCTGTGCTGCACTATCTGGTACAACAATGGTTTGATAAAAAATCAGGTCATGTTGTGAAAAAAAGTGACTTGATAGCAGCGGATTCAAATAAAGAGGAGGCATATCCGCCACTTATTTATGCCATACTGCCAATAATTCCTCTGGGGTTAATATTAACGTTCAGCAAAATAGGTATTGCAGCGATAAAGATGGATGTTATTACAGCGATGCTGATCAGCATATCCATCAGTATGTTATTTGAGTATATTCGTTACAGAGATGCTAAAAAAATATTTTCCAGTATTCAGGTATTCTTTGATGGTATGGGAGTGCAATTTGCTACAGTCATAACCCTAATTGTTGCTGGTCAGGCTTTTGCCGAAGGGTTAATAAAAATTGGAGCAATTGATACACTCATCTTATTTGCACAGTCCTCCGGGCTTGGGGGTACTGCCATGATCGTCGTAATGACCGCAATAATAGCCGGCTCTGCTATACTTATGGGTTCTGGCAATGCGCCATTTTTCGCTTTTGCTGCTTTGGCTCCAACCGTTGCCGCAAAAATGTCACTAAATGCTGTACAAATGCTGCTGCCTATGCAATTTGCGGCAAGTATAGCTCGGAGCGTTTCACCGATAACAGCTGTTATTGTAGCGGTTTCCGGTATTGCAAAAGTATCTCCGTTTGATGTAGTGAAACGTACCGCCATTCCTATGGCAGGTGCTATGATTGTGAATCTGATTGCCACCTTTTTGTTAGTAAAATAGCAATAGCATAAAAAAGAAAATGAGGAGGATGTTATATGTTTAAAATTCTAAAAAACGGGCATGTCTATGCGCCCCAGGATATGGGTATAAAAGACGTTTTACTGGCTGGTGATAAGGTTGCTTTGATTGCAGATACAATTGATGCAGCTCCTGAGTATGGAGACACGGAAGTGTATGATGTGACGGGGTGTTTTGTCGTCCCTGGCTTTATTGATCAACATGTTCACTTAATCGGCGGCGGAGGAGAAGGCGGATTTTCTACCAGAACCCCGGAGGTGATGCTGAGTGAACTTACCACTGCTGGGATTACTTCAGTGGTAGGAACGTTGGGAACGGATAGTGTGACAAGACATATGGAGTCTTTACTGGCAAAGGCTAAGGGATTGGAAGAGGAAGGAATATCTACCTGGATATATACGGGGGCCTACGATGTTCCGGTACCGACGATTACAGGCAGTGTACGTTCTGATATTATTCTTATCGATAAAGTTGTTGGTGTGGGTGAAGTTGCAATGTCTGATCATCGTTCTTCTCAACCATCAAAAGAAGACTTTGCGCAACTAGCTGCACAGGCGCGAGTCGGTGGAATGCTGTCGGGAAAAGCGGGAGTCTTGCATATCCATTTGGGAGATGGAAAGGGAAAGCTGGATTGGGTGTTCGACATCATTAAGCAAACAGACTTGCCAATTACACAATTTACTCCTACTCATTTCAATAAAAATAAAGAATTGTTTCTGGAAGGGATACGATTTGCAAAAGCTGGTGGTATGATAGACATAACCACCAGTAGTGCAACGGTATCTCCCGGACGTATACAACCGCCCGAAGCAGTGAAAATGTGCATTAGAGCCGAAGTGCCTCTAGAGAAGGTCACTATGAGCTCAGATGGCAACGGCAGCTTGCCTGTTTTCAGTAAAAATGGTGAATTGACTGGCTTGATGGCAGCATCACCACACAGTTTGTATCAAGCTGTCCGTAATATTGTTGAGGCAGGAATTTTGCCTTTAGAAGATGCCATCAAATTAATAACCATTAATCCGGCCAGATCTTTAAAATTACCTAAGAAAGGCATGATAGCAAAAGGGTATGATGGGGATATTGTAGTGCTTGATAATACGCTGATGATTCGTCATGTATTTGCCAAAGGATGTTGTATGGTCAAAGAGCAGCAGCCAGTTAAAAAAGGTGTATTTGAAAAATAAATCATAATAGTCAACAAAGAAAGCCCGGAAGTTCTTCTATAGAAGAACTTCCGGGCTTTCTGACTTTTGGCAATTTATTATAATTACGCTTTAGGGGCACTTGGCAGCTTTCTTTGCCCCATATTCAGGATGATGTTCAAAATAACAGCAGTTAACGCACCGGTTACAATTCCGTTTTCAAAAAACATTTTTAGAAGCGGAGGGAACTTAACAAAGAGATTAGGTACGACGGTGACTCCTAGACCTAAAGCAACAGAGCAGGCAATCACCAGTAAATTTTCATTGCTGGCAAAATCGACTTTACTAAGCATTTTAATTCCTGAGGCAACAACGATTCCAAACATGGCAATCATGGCTCCACCCAGTACTGAATTTGGAATAATCATAGCTAATGCTGCAAACTTAGGTATCAGTCCTAAGAAGATGAGCATAAAACCAGCAACAATGGTTACATTAGCTGTCTTAGAATTGGAAAGCTGCACGAGGCCGACATTTTGAGAGAATGTGGTATAAGGAAAAGAATTGAAAATACCTCCCAGGATTACAGCAATTCCTTCGGCTCGATAGCCGCGAGTCAAATCGCTTTCGGTTATTTTCTTGCCGCAAATCTCACCGAGTGCCATGAAAACTCCTGTTGATTCAATCATGCTGACAATTGCAACAACGATCATGGTGATAATTGCACTTGGCTCAAAGGTAGGCATCCCGAAATAGAAAGGAGTGATCATATTAAACCATGATGCTTGGGCAATGCTGCTGAAAGAAACATTGCCCATCATTGCCGCGACAATGGTTCCGGCAATTAACCCTAGTAAGACGGAAATAGAACGGATAAATCCTGTGGTAAAACGATTTAATAAAATAATAAATAATAACACGCCAAACGCGAGAGCAAAGTTGGACAAGGAACCAAAATCTGCACTTCCTACCCCGCCAGCTACATTGTTAATAGCGACTGGAACCAATGTAATGCCGATGATCGTCACGACAGAACCCGTCACGACAGGCGGAAAGAACGTAACCAGTTTTGAAAAATAGTTTGCGATGAGTACGACGAAAAGACCGGAACATATGATAGAGCCGTACATAGCTGTCATACCATACTGGCTTCCAATGCTGATCATGGGAAAAACAGCTGTAAAGGTACAGCCAAGTACAACCGGCAAACCAATTCCAGAGAAAGGATTTCGCCATGCTTGCAGCAAAGTAGCAAGACCGGAAGTTAGTAAATCGGCTGCAATAATATAACCCATTTGCTCAAAACTTAATTTAAGAGCGCCGCCAACAATAAGGGGAACGATAATCGCACCAGCGTACATGGCAAGTACGTGCTGAGTGCCAAGCAAATACGTTTTCCCAACAGAGTTTTTCATACATAATCCTCCTAATGATACTGATTATAGAAAATTGACTTGTCCATTTGAAAAGGAAGCGATTCGAGCTAGAGATTCTACACGATATCCAGCTTGCAATAGCTTTTGAGCACCAGGCTGGAATGATTTTTCGATTACAATGCCTATTCCTGTTACTTTTGCATTGGCTTGTTCCACAATAGATGCTAAGCCTGTTGCAGCTTCTCCATTGGCTAGGAAATCATCGAGAATCAGTACATGATCGTCCTCTTGCAGAAATTTCTTAGAGACAATAATGTTGTTACTCTCGCGTTTGGTAAAGGAATAGACCGTGGTACAGTATAAGGCATCATTGGAAATCACTGATTTTTTCTTTCTGGCGAAAATTACGGGCACATTAAGGATGAGTCCTGCCATTACGGATACAGCGATTCCCGAGGATTCAATCGTCAATATTTTCGTAATTGATTCTCCACTAAAGCGTTTGGCAAACTCCTCTCCCATTTTCAGCATAAGCTGAGGGTCAATTTGTTGGTTTAAAAAGGAGTCAACTTTAAGTAAGGAGTCGTTTAGAACTTGTCCGTCAGACTGAATCCTCTTTTTTAATAAATCCATAAGCCCTCCTTTGGTTCTTTAAAATAAAAAAAGCCCTGATAGGGAATCTCCGCTTTGTAGACAATGAGCGAAAATTCCCCAACAGGACTTTTATCCTTGGGTGTGGTGTATGATCACCAGTATCATGAGGCACGACTGCAAAGGAAATTTACCAATAAGTAAAGAAGCTAACAGTAAATTTGAACAGCAGCGTAAACCTTAGATACACTTTCACTCGTAGACAGGCATTTTACGGCTGCCGGTAGAAACTTCTGGGCCATATCCCCAAAATTATACGAGACTATTTACATGTGGTTTATTGTAGCAGTCTCAAATCCCATTGTCAATAAAGAGTAACGCTTATTTTGTCGAAAAAACATATATTTCTAATATTTAACTTTCTTCTCTTTTTCGATTCTTTACAATCCTGTTGCATATCAATTATAATACGTCGTTATAAGGCATAAATTCTAATAAAAACTTGCAGGAATTTTGTCTTCTTATTGTAAATAAGGTAAACTAGTTGTTTATTTTTATTAAGGGACACTAAACTCTATGTCGTTGGAATCTATGTGCAAAAATGTAATTAAGGGAGCAAAGAGATATGACGGATACAACGTTCCAAGAAGAAACCATTATACGGACATCAGGCTCCCATAATTGCGGTGGTCGCTGCATTGTTAAAGCTCATGTAAAAGACGGACGCATTGTTCGCATTACCAGTGATGATGAACGTCCTGATACGGATAAAAAACCCCAATTGCGCGGCTGCCTTCGCTGCCGGGCCTACAGGAGCTATTTGTATCATAAGGATCGGCTGAAGTATCCGATGAAGCGAATTGGCAGACGGGGAGAAGGCCTATTTAAACGTATTTCCTGGGAAGAAGCCTTAGATACGATTGCAGATCATACGAAACGTATTATGGCTGAGTACGGACCAGAGGCCATTTATCTTTCCTATGCAACAGGCAATGCCGGGAAAGCGTCGGAACAGGTTTGGATGAGACGGCTGCTGGCACTCTATGGAGGCTATTTAGATTACTATGGAACCTATAGCTCAGCTTGTACCAATGCTGCAACTCCATATACATATGGGACTGTCAATAGTGGCAGCAGCCGAGAAGATTGGGTTAATTCCAAGCTTATCATTCTGATGGGATTTAACCCGGCGGCGACCATTCATGGAACAAATACAGCCTATTATCTAAAAAAAGCGAAGGAAGCAGGGGCAAAAATCATTTGCATTGATCCCCTCTATTCGGAAACCGCTATCGCACTGGCAGATCAATGGATACCTATTCGCCCTACCACTGATAGCGCTCTTTTAGATGCAATGGCCTATGTGATCATTACTGAAAATCTGCAGGATCAGGTATTCTTGGATACCTATTGTCTTGGTTTTGATGAGGAGCATATGCCGGAAGGTATTCCAGCGGGAAATTCATACAAAAGTTATATTCTTGGTAAGGGTACAGATCAGATTTCTAAAACCCCTGCCTGGGCGGAAAGATCAACAGGTATTCCAAGGGAGATCATTATTCAGCTGGCTAGGGAATATGCTCTGAATAAACCGGGTGCGCTTATCCAGGGATTTGGACCCCAGCGCCATGCCTATGGAGAACAGCCGCCCCGCAGTGGGGCGGCACTGGCTGCAATGACAGGAAACATTGGCATAAAAGGAGGCTGGGCTTCTGGCTGCGGCTCACCGTGCCGCAAACAGTATGTTGGCTCAATTCCTATTCATAACCCCTGCAAAGCAGCGATCTCCATGTACATGTGGCCGCTGGCGATTCAAAAAGGGACTGAGCTAGGAAAAAGAGAGGGTGTCCGGGGCGTAAATAAGCTGTCAGCCAATATTAAACTGATATTTAATCTGGCAGGCAACTGCCTGATTAATCAACACTCCGATACCAATGGAACGGCAGAACTGTTAGCCGATGAAAATTTAGCCCAATTTATTGTAGTCAGTGATCATTTTCTTACAAGCAGCGCCAAATTTGCCGATATCTTACTGCCGGGTGATAATTTCATGGAACGGGAAGATATTGTATTACCTTGGTCTGCTGGCGATTATGTATTGTTTATGAATAAGGCCGTAGATACGGTTTATGAATGTCGAAACGGATATGACTGGATCAGGGATTTAGCAGAAAGGCTGGAGCTTACGGCTGAATTTACTCAAGGGAGAACGCTGGAAGACTGGCTGCGTTTCATTGTCGATGAAACCCGCAAAGAAAATCCCGGTTTTCCTTCCTATGAAGAATTTAAAGAAAAAGGTATATATGACTGGGAGTATGAGGAACCTGCAATTGCCTTTAAAGAGCAGATTGAAGATCCCAAGCACCATCCATTTCCCACTCCTTCCGGAAAAATTGAGTTTTTTTCATCACGTTTATGGGAATTAGATCAGCCTGCTGAAGTGCCTGCCATTCCCCAATATATTCCCGCATGGGAAGGACCGGAAGATTCTTTGCGAGGGACGTATCCGCTGCAATGCATTGGCCATCATACCAAACGGCGTGTACATTCCATGTTTGACAATAACGACTGGATGGAGGAAACAGAAGCACAAGTCATCTGGATTAGCGCTTATGATGCAAAAAGGCGAGGTATAAAAAATGGTGAAAAGGTTTGTATCTATAATGCCCGGGGGAAAGTCATACTCACCGCTAAAGTCACTCCCCGCATAATGCCGGGGGTGGTTTCGATACCCCAGGGAGGCTGGTGGTCACCGGATCAGAAGGGCATCGATCACCGGGGCTGTATCAATACATTAACCAAATACCAGCCCACGCCACTGGCTTTTGCGAATCCTCAGCATACCAACCTGGTTGAAGTGGTGAAACTGGATCAAATGGAGGCAGAGAGATGAGCAAGCAGATCGCATTTTATGTTGAGCAAAAACATTGTACGGGGTGCAGTGCCTGCCAAATTGCCTGTAAAGATAAGCATAATCTGCCTCTCGGTCAGAATTTTAGACAAATTCATGCCTATGAAGGCGGCGACTTTACCATTTCTGGCAATGTTGTTTATCAAAATACCTATGCCTATTGGATATCTGTTAGCTGTAATCATTGTGTAGATGCTCCTTGCATTGCCGTGTGTCCAAGTAAAGCGATCTACAAAAGACAAGAAGATGGATTGGTGCTGATTAACGAGAAGAGTTGTATTGGCTGCCATCGTTGTTTCGCAGTTTGCCCTTATCAGGCACCACAGTTTGATGCTGCCACCAGCAAGATGAAAAAATGTGACTTCTGCCAGGATCTCTTGCTGCAAGGAATCTCGCCGGCTTGTGTTTCAGCCTGCCCTATGCGTGTGCTGGGATATGGCGAGCTCGGTGAATTAGAGAAAAAGTATGGAAATACCAGCTGGGTAAAGGGATTGCCCAATACATCCAACATCAAACCTGCTTGGGTTCTGCTGCCCCACCGTGATGCAGTTGATGTATGATCAAGCAGGAATTAGCGTTTGATGAAGAGAAGATACTCATACCTTACAGATTGTAGGTTATGGGTATCTTTTTTATAGTAATAAAAAGTTATTTCTAAGATCGTATTGATGCAAAGGAGTCTTGCATTATAAGAAGTGAATAGTTCTGATGTCTATTTAAATAAAATACCAGCGCAACGTCGTGGAATTTCAAGGGAATGTATAGGATTCAAATTGTCTGAATGCATAAGATTAAGGTGGAAAAATAGGAGGTGTTATTCATGATTTGGATTGGCATTTTAATTGTCGCGTTCACATTTTTTGCTATCATTAAACGTTATGAAACCAGGCTGGTTCTATTTGTAGCTGGCGTGACAATGGCTTTAGTTGTTGGTAAGCCTTTAGTAGCTATAGATGCCTTTGCTAAAACAATGGTTAGTGGAGGACTTGTAACAACGATCTGTACAGTAATGGGCTTTTCTTATGTAATGAAACTAACGGGCTGTGATAGTCATCTCGTAAAATTATTAACGAGTTTACTAAAACAAGCGAAGTTTATCCTGATACCAGGAGCGGTTATCGTAACATGGATCATTAATATTGCTTTACCGAGTACCGCCGGCTGTGCTGCCGCTGTTGGCGCCGTATTAATACCTACATTAATCGTATCTGGCGTACACCCTGCGATGGCTGCAGCTTGTGTCATGTCTGGTACCATTGGCAGTGTCATGAGCCCTGGTCTTGCACATAATCCATTTGTCGCAAAGTTAGCCAATGTTGATGTGATGACAGTGATTGCTGGCCATACGATTCCTGCCCTGATTTCACTTGCTGTTGCAGCAGTAATGCTGACAATTGTTTGCCATTTGCGAAATGAAGGCGCCAGCGCTGATCGGTCTACTAAAATTGTTAGTGATGATGAAAAATTTAAGGTTAACGTTATAAAAGCTGTAGTTCCCGTCATTCCTCTGGTCTTGTTGGTACTAGGGAGCAAAATGGTTGCTTTGATTCCCGAAATTACAGTTCCCCAAGCTATGATTATAGGTGCCATGCTTGGAGTTGTTGTAATATGGGGCAACGCGCAAGAAATATCTAGAAGCTTTTTTAAGGGGATGGGTGACTCTTATGGCGAAATAATGGGTATTATTATTTCAGCAGCAGTATTCACTCAGGGAATGGATACCATTGGGCTTACTGGTGCACTAATTGAGAATATGAAAGAATCACAGGATGTAGCAAGATATGCAGCATCTATCGGTCCATTTTTCATCGCAGTTTTAAGTGGATCCGGTGATGCGGCTGCTCTTGCTTTCAATGGTGCAGTCACTCCTCATGCTGCGCAGTTTGGGTTTAAAATTACAGATATGGGCTCCCTCGCTACAATATCTGCTGGTTTAGGACGTACAATGTCTCCCGTTGCTGGTGGTGCCATTGTATGTGCAACAATAGCTGGTGTAAATCCGATAGAGATCGCTAAACGTACCGCTCCGGGAATGTTTTGTGCCCTTGTTGCGGTCTTAATTGTTTCCTCATTCAATTAACTGGCTGCTTAGCTCCAATGTCAGATATGATTTCTCATGAATAACAGGGCTCATTACTACAATGGTTGTATAAATCGTGGTAAATGAGCCCTGTTATTATGCTGTTTGTTACATTTTAGCGTGAGTTGCCATATCATGGGATAGCGATTATAATTGCTTTGACATGAGTTATTTATTGCTACGGTTTAAGTTAGAACCCTTTTGTATAGGAGGTCAAAATGGAGATACGACATCTGGAATATTTTATAGAGGTAGCCCGCCAAAAGAGTTTCAGTAAGGCGGCTGACCAAATGCATATTTCTCAGCCGTCGATTAGTAAAATAATTAAAGAGATTGAAGGTCATTTTGGAGTGGTGCTGTTTTATCGTACTACAAAGTATGTAGAATTGACTGACGCAGGTGAAATTATTTTGGAACAAGCAGAGAAGATTGTTTCATCTTTTCAAAATATAAATGCTAATTTAGTTGGAGGATCTAATTTAAAATCAGGGAAGATACGGATCGGTATCCCGCCAATTACAGGTCTGACATCCTTCTCCCGTTTATTTGGCCCGTTTAAAAGGTCTTATCCAAACATTAACATACAGTTATTTGAGTGCGGATCGAAGAAAATTGAAACGGGTATATTAGATGGTACACTAGACGTAGGTATCCTATGTATCCCACCTAGTGATCAGGAACTTTATGAAATGATCTGCAGTATCCAAGATCCTCTGCGGCTTGTCGTCCATCCAGAGCACCCTTTTGCAAAATGTGAAATCATTGACTATGCCAATCTGATCAATGAATCCTTTGTGCTGTATAGTAATGACTTTAGTTTAAACGACCTCATTATTGATCGGTGCATGCAAGCCGGATTTCGCCCTAATGTTATTTTTGAAACGCTGCAGCTTGAACTGATGACCCAACTGGTTGCAGATCATTTTGGTATCGCTCTATTGCCAAGTACTGTTTGTCAGCACCTGGACGCTAATGCACTGACCTCTCTTCCATTAGCAGATCCGCCTGTCTATTTACAATTAGGAGTAGCTTGGAAAAAAGACCGATATGTTTCTCACGCCACCAAAGCATGGCTGCAATTTGTAAAAGACAAGATCGATTTCGATGATAAGAAACCTGATATTACGCGGCATCAATGGTTTTGGGATATTGCAGCTCCATCCTAAATAAAAACATTCATTTCATCTTTTATCTGTATACATGGTAATTACCCTCGCCCTTTCCTGTGATCACTGCTTTTAGGCTACTTATTCCGAATCTAAATGCAATATATGCCGAATCCGTATTTCACTTCCGATTGTAAGAGGAATACAATAAGATCAAGGCAAGCGTTATAAGTATGCTAAGCAGCCAACTTACGATTAGGAGGGGTATTATGAGCAGTTCAATCAATGTTCTAGATCAGAATATCTTTGATAAGCCAGAAGAAGAATCTTCTATTGAAGTTAAGAAAGATGAAGTGAAAGTTGTGGATATCACACAGCAGCAATGGTTTTGGGATCAGGCAGTCATGTCATAAAATCGTTTTTACTGTATTGTACAACAAAGCAATAGAAGTTTTACAGGTTTGGCTCTTCTGCCAAACCTTTTTTCTACTTGTTATCTGGGACGCGGGGACAGGTTCCTTGTCCCAATTGGCTGCATCAAATATTTTGAGTAGATCTTCTCTTTTACCGGGTTCGTCTTATACTTGCCAATGGATCTTCGTTTTTTTATTACCTCAAAAAATTCCACGATGATTCACTCCGATTCATTTTTCGGACTCTTGCATTAATAGTATCTTTATATGATTTTTTGCAAGTACGCATATTTATATGATATACTACTAAAAACAATACTATTGAGAAGGACACAAGAATTATGGCAAAATTTCATATTCAAGAAGGAACTTGCCCAGTACTCGCCGTTCAAAATCTCATTACTGGAAAGTGGAAGCTTCTGATTTTATGGCAATTGAGTCAGGGAACGAAACGGTTTAATGAGCTGCAAAAGCTGCTGCCGGATATTTCCCAAGGAATACTTACCCACCAATTGCGGGAATTAGAGCAGGATGGGCTCGTTCATAGAGAAGTCTATAAGGAAGTGCCGCCTAAGGTTGAGTATTCATTAACCGAGATAGGGCAGAGCTTTGTACCTGTTTTGCAAGTTGTGTGCGAATGGGGAGCCGCGTATTTAAGTAATATAAAATCCTTAAATGAGAAAAATCCTGCAACGTAGTGATCCATCTTTTCTTAGGTAAGAGGATGAAAATGTAATTAATGAACAAAATAAAAGTGCATACCCAAGCTGAGTAAGGGGAGGTCTGAAATTATACTTCAGCATATAAGCGTTGAACCATTTGGTGGAACTATGCTTCTTATCAATTATTTGATGATGCATAATTATTATGGCAAATGCCGCTATGCAGCAAGAGCTAATCTTTGTTTCTGCGGCTTATTCTATATAAAGTGAGGTTTGTACATGCAACAAGAACAACCAAAACAACAGAAACAACCAAAACAACCAAAACAACCAAAACAACGGGTCTGGAAAGAAATAAAGCGATATATTATCCTTTTTATCGGTTCTGTTATCTACGCTGCTGGTCTGGAAATATTCTTAGTTCCCAACAACGTTATCGATGGCGGTGTGGTTGGTATTGCCATTATGGCGAGTCATCTGACGGGCTTGCCGCTGGGCGTATTCTTAATTACCATAAATATTCCATTCATTTATTTGGGATATAAGCAAATTGGTAAAACTTTTACATTATCAACGATATTTTCGATTATCGTCTTGTCCTATTTCACTAAAATGTTCTTGCCGGTTCCCGGTTTTACAGATGATTTATTCTTAGCGTCAATCTTTGGCGGAATCATTTTAGGGATCGGTGTAGGACTCATTGTGCGTTATGGCGGATCCTTAGATGGTTCAGAAATAGTAGCAATCTTGATGGACAAAAAAAGCAGCTTTTCTGTGGGCGAAATTGTCATGATTATCAACTTATTTATCTTAAGTGCAGCCGGATTGGTATTTGGCTGGGATCGAGCCATGTATTCTTTGGTCACATATTTTATCGCTTCGAAGGTAATTGATATCGTCATTGAAGGTCTGGATGAATCAAAAGCTGTTATTATTGTTTCAGATCATTCGGCATCTATTGCCGAAGCCCTCATGGCCCGTCTGGGAAGGGGTGTGACGATCTTACATGGAGAAGGTGCCTATAAAGGTGACGAAAAACATATTCTCTACACAGTGATTACTAGGCTGGAGATAGCAAAATTTAAATCGCTTGTTTCAGAGATTGATGAAGATGCTTTTATAACGATCAACGATGTGCATGATGTAATGGGTGGCACGTTTAAAAAGAAAGCCATTCACTAAACGAAAAATAGGTGACCAATACGGTGATGAAAAATCATGTTCTTACTGTATCGGGATAAGCGTATCGTTGTAAGAGGTTGGGGATATCTGGTATGGAGTAAGGAGAAAGCTACCTGTGATCTACGTTTGTAGTAGCGGGTAGCTTTCTCATATCCTTTGTCATGGTTTGTGGCAAGTGGCATTGGCTGCTTCTAACATGTGTGAGTTGTGATTACTGGCACCACTAGCCGCTATCAGTGTTGTATTCCCAAGGAATAAAGATTTTCGCTTTAAAACTCAAACTTAATTGGTCTTAAAAACAAATCGATTAATTTTTCTTTTGGATCCATATTTTCAAATACTATTTCGTATACAGCATTACAGATTGGAAGTTCCACCTCGTATTTTTGTCCTAAGTATTGTAAAGCCTTTACGGTAGAGACACCTTCCGCTAATTTATCAAAAGGTTCACCAGTTATTAATGCCTGCCCAAATTTTCTATTGTGGCTGTGCGGGGAAAAGAGGGTCGCCTCATAATCCCCCAGATGGCTTAATCCATATATTGTTGTATCATTTCCGCCCATGGCTCTTACAAGACGTGAAATTTCTCGTGTACCTCTTGCCATAAGCGCACCCTTTAGACTGCTATAACATAGCCCATCTAACATTCCTGCAGCGATTCCTATCACATTTTTGGCAGCAGCTCCAATTTCGTTCCCAATCAGATCCTGACCATAATAAAATCGTATTAAAGAACTATTAAGAGATTCAACTATTTTTTTTGTCACTTCAATATGATCTGAACCGATAACCATACAATTTGGTATTTCCTTAACAAAATCCTGTACATGCCCTGGTCCGACCCAGATCCCTATATTAGAGCTTATTCCTATTTCTTCGCTGAACACTTGGGATAAGCGCTTGCCGCTACTTGCTTCAATACCTTTCATACATAAGACAAATATCTTATCTTTTAGACCTTCTTGTAAACTTATGCTATGTGCAAAGGAGCGCAGTTCTTGGGCGCTAATGGAAATAATAATAATTTCACCGAAAGAGATTGCTGCCTCCAGAGAATTACTTAACAGGATGTCTTTCGGCAATGTCACATAATTATTCATTCTAGATTCTTTTAATTGTAAATAATGTTTCGAGGACTCTCTGCCCCATAACATTACCTCATGCCCAACTCGATTTGCATACCAAGCTAGAAATGTTCCCCATCGTCCGCATCCTAAAACTGAAATCTTCACCTGTATCACCATCCTACCATCATTGTCCCAATCGTAAATAATCGCCCTTCAGGCGTTGCATTTCTTGTATCTATTCCAGATACTCTCCACTGTTTCCTGCTATACTAGTGAGAAGACAAAAAACGGGATGTATATTTTTATGCCTCTCGGGGTTATTTACAATACAGGCAGGTCTTTTAAGAAGCTTGGCAGAAAGATAATAAACATAATTATTGAGAACGAGACGTTAGGGAGGAGAAATAATAATGGAAAGTAATCAACCCATTGCTATCTTAAATGGTGCTATTATTACAGCAGATGGAGAATATTCCTGCCGGACAATCAGCTTGGAAGAGTGCAAAAAATTAATTCAATCTGCATCTGAAATTATTTCTGCAGTAGGGCATAAGGCAACAGCAGAAATAATTACCGACCTCTTAGAGAGAGAAGTTACTTTGAATCGAATTGACTTTCACCAAGAAGCAGGGCAGCAGGCACTGGTATTCAAGCTCAACAGGCGTCCTCCTGAGGGAATCATCCTCACCAGGGATGAAATTGAAGCATTCGGATACCAGTTCCAGTTACTATCCAGGAATTCGTAATTCAGGTGTTGTGTAAAGAAATCTACAATGAAATGATGATGGGAAAAAATCTTTGGAGGATACTTTACAGATGCTTAACTTCATTGGCAGCGGAAGTGCTTTTAATACGCAATTAGGAAATACGAGTGCTTTTATAAAGAAAAAGGATAGTTTATTACTTATTGACAGTGGTGGAACAGTCTTTCACAGGCTTCGAGAATTAAAGATACTTGAAGAATTGAAAAAAATATACATTATCATTACTCATACTCACCCTGACCACGTAGGAAGTCTTGGAGAGGTAATTTTTTATTCCTATTACATTCTAGGTCATAAGCCAACTGTATTGTTCCCTAATGATGAACTAATGAAGAGTTTTTTGACGAATATAGGAGTCAGCCAGGAAATGTATTTACTGGAGAGTAGCTTTAACGTTACCTTCGCAGATGAAAACTTGGGAAAGATAGATATTAATTTTCTGCCAGTCTCACATGTAGAAACCATTCCAGCATACGGCTTTGTTATGAGGGAAAGAGAAGGTGTGATTTACTATAGCGGAGATTCAAATCATATAGAGGATGAAATTATTTCGAAACTAAAGAATGGAAAACTTGATCGCCTCTATCAAGATACCTGTGGACTTGATTATGAGGGTAACAGCCATATGTCATTAAGAAAGCTGAAAGAGACAATTCACTTCGACTTACGAAATAAGGTTTATTGTATGCATTTAGACCAGCACATTGACATAGAAGAGGTTGTACATCAAGGTTTTCAGGTTGTGAAGTAATCTTGAAGAAAATCCTGCAAAGTTTAAACAAACTTTGCAGGATTTGTATTTTCTCAAATGTCATTATGTCTCATACAAAAGGTACAGTAGGTAGAATGGCAAAATCGCTTTAGGGACATTCTATAAATAATCGGTTTCAAATGTAAAAAGGTCTTCGAAGATGACGGTGGTTTAGATAGAATGACTTAATACCGGCTATAGCTTAAGAAGAGAAAAGATTCTAAAGTTTATGCAGTGAAGGCGGGTTCTTATGAGTCGAGAAAAAAGGTTGAAAATAAAAAAAGTTGGTGTAGAACATTTAGAGCAATACAATCAGTTGCTGCGATATGTATTCCAGGTAACGGATAATGATTTACACAAGATAGGCTGGAAAGAAAGAGATATGATCCTGGCTAAATCTCCAGTGCTGGAACAAGCAGATGTACTTGGATGGTTTGATGGAGAAAAACTGGTATCTCAGGTTGCTGTCTATCCTTTTCAAGTACGTATATTTGATACGATTTATGATATGGGAGGGCTTACGGGAGTCGGAACCTTCCCAGAGTACTCTAATCAGGGTTTAATGCACAAGCTGCTCCGCCAGGCACTGGCGAACATGCGGGAGAAAAAACAGTCCATCTCTTACCTGTATCCCTACTCAATTCCTTACTATCGCCGCAAAGGATGGGAGATCATTTCAGACAAAATAACATTTGAAGTCAAGGATTATCAATTACCAAAAAATAAACAAGTGTTCGGAGAGGTTGAACGAATTGATATTGAAAATAGCGACTTAAAGGCAGTTTATGAACGTTTTGCCTATCAAAGCCATGGAGCCATGCTGCGCAACGAGTTAGCCTGGAATGAATATTGGCGGTGGGATATAGATGATCTGACAGCTGCAATTTATTACAATGAAAACAGGCAGCCTGACGGGTATGTGCTGTATTGGATTTCAGATGAAGTGTTTCATATTAAAGATATGATTTTCATTAATGAAGAAGCCCGCAGTGGGCTGTGGAATTTTATCAGTGCTCATTTTTCTATGATTTCAAAGGTTATAGGCAATATTTATACGGATGAACCGTTAGCTTTTCTCCTGGAAGATGGGGATATCAAGGAAACGATTTCTCCTTATTACATGGCTCGAATTGTAGATTTGGAGCAGTTTATTACCCAATATCCTTTTAAGCCTAATACTGAAAAACGCGTATGGACATTCACTCTTGACGATCCACTGTTGCCGTGGAATCAGGGCACTTTTACTATATGCATTCATCCGAATGGTAAAGGTGAGGTGGCGAGGGTAGGGGAGCGAAGCAAGTCACAGATTGATATTCAAACCATGACAACTATGTTGCTTAGTTATAAAAGTCCCAGCTATCTCCATAAGATAGGCCGCCTTTCATGTAGTTTGGAAGTCGTGAAAATGCTGGAAGATGCGATTTCTCAGCAAACTCTTTATTTTTCGGATTACTATTAGCAGGCTTATGGTAAAGCCTACAGAACGTGTCATGCCCTAGTTGCAGCAGAAAAAAGGTGTTGCTGATTTTCTTTGAGCAGTGGATCAGCAACTGTTAGTAAGACTTTCTCATATTTAGCATAGCCGACTCATGTTTATAAACGTGAGTCGCTTTTTTGTAAACACCCAAACAATAGAAATCGGAATTAATGTTTCGTTTAATGCTGCATAAATTTGACAGAAAAATATTTCTCTAGTAAAATTAATCTTATAAAATGGAATGAACGTTCATTCCTGAAATATTGAACCTTATTTTTGGAGAATACAATGAAAGAAAAGGTACAGAATAAAAAAGCGGCTGTGCTGCAAGCTGCTCTTGGACTATTATCTGAGCAAGGATTGCAAGGTTCCCCGATGTCCCAGATTGCTCAAAGAGCCAATATTGGGGTAGGTACCATTTATCGTTACTTTTCCAGCAAAGAAGATTTGATCAATGATTTGTATCTTGATGTCAAGACCCGTCTTGCACAGTATATCCTGCGAAATTACTCAGCGAGCCGGGATGTTCACGCAAGTTTCTTAGTGCTGTTACGTAATATAGTTGATTATTATATTGAAAATCCCGCAGAATTGATTTTTATGGAGCAGTATGCAAATTCTCCCCTTATTACTGCTGCTGCCCGGGAAGAAGGCTTGCGTCTGTTTGCACCAGTCAATCACTTATTTGAACGTGCCAAAGAGGAAGAATTACTGAAAGAACTTCCAATGGAAATGCTAAGCACTCTTGCTTATGGATCAACAATTTCTCTTGTTAAACTTAAGTTATTCGGCAAGGTTAAGCTAGATGGGGCAACCATTGATGCAGGAATGGAGGCAATCTGGGATACAATTAAGCGGTAAAGGAATGCCAATCCAATTTGCCGCTGATTTTCAAAATAATTTTAGTTTCAAGGACGATTTAAGAACATGAGGGAGGAATTGTCTTGCTGTACAGAAAGTTTGGTAAAACCAAGGAAATGGTGTCTGCTTTAGGGTTTGGCTGTATGAGGCTTCCCATTATTGGTAGCGATCCAACGAATATTGATGAGGAGAAAGCTACCGACATGATAAGGCATGCAATTGATGCTGGTGTAAACTATATTGATACTGCTTATCCATATCATGGTACCGGTTTTACTCATGGTGGCGCCAGCGAGCTTTTTGTTGCCAAAGCCTTAAAGGACGGCTACAGACAGAAGGTTAAGTTAGCAACCAAGCTTCCTAGCTGGTTAATTAAAACAAGAGAAGATATGGATAAGTACTTAAATGAACAATTAGAACGACTTGAAACCGATTCCATTGATTTTTACTTAGTACATTCACTGAATGAAAATGTTTGGCCTGTATTAAAAGAGGCTGGAATCAGCGAGTTTTTAGAGCAAGCGATCAAAGATGGAAGAATCAAATATGCAGGATTTTCTTTCCATGATCAAATCGGATTGTTCAAAGAAATTGTGGATTATTATGATTGGTCATTCTGTCAGATTCAATATAACTATTTAGATGAGAAATACCAAGCTGGCAGAGAAGGTTTAGAGTATGCAGCGAAAAAAGGTTTAGGGATTGTTATTATGGAGCCCCTTAGAGGCGGTAACATTGTAAATCTTCCCAAAGAAGCAATCGAGATTATTGATCAAGCAGATGTGAAAAGAACACCGGCGGAATGGGGCTTACGATGGGTATGGAACCATCCGGAAGTCTCTGTAGTTTTAAGTGGTATGACGACGATGGATCATGTTACAGAAAATATAAAAGTAGCGCATGAGGCAGAAGCCAATTCACTGACAAGCAAAGAACTGAATATCGTCAATAAAGTGAAAGATCTCTTCGAGCAAAGAATTAAAGTGAACTGTACAGGATGTGCATACTGCATGCCTTGTCCTGCAGGTATCAATATTCCTGGATGCTTTTCTACTTATAATGATCATTGGGTTTTTGATGCCACTCCTGCGGCAAAGAAATCCTATGAGATCCGCACGAGGCTTACAGCTCCCGCATCGAAATGTGTAGAATGTGGTAAGTGTGAAAGCCATTGTCCTCAAGGTATTCCAATCCGTACGGAATTAAAGAATGTTAAGGAACTATTCGAATAAATAAAAGTATTTTAGAAGGATCGCCGTCTATTTATAATTAGATAGACGGCGATCCTAGTGTAATCTTAAAGCATTTATTGTTGCTTGCAATTTATTGGTGGGAGGGTTATTAATTATTGAAATACTTGGGTCAGAGTGCCTTACGCGATATGAAATTTCCGCGCAGTGTAGTGGGGCAAAACCCTGTGCGCTTTTTAAATAATTTACTGAAATAATAAGGATCAGAGTAACCTATGCAAGAAGAAATTTCCGATATTGAGCGAGGTGTGGTGCATAATAGCTCCCGGGCACGCCGCAACCGATGCTCAATCAAATATTCAAGGGGTGCCATACCAGTATGCTTTTGAAATAGATAGGAGAATTGTTTGCTTTTTAGGTCATACTGGCCAGCCAATTTGGCTACTGTAAGTGGTTCCATGTAGTGATTCTTCATATATTCTACGGCTTGCTCCACCAATTCCCGGCCCCATTCGCTGTGACGACCCTCAGCGCGGGTCAAACTTTCATCCAGAATATTGAAAAACAGCAATTTGGCCTTCAGGGCGGACAAATTGCCCGGCGTTATGCAGACGTTATACAGCCGATGCAGTAAATCATTAATGCGGGTGCTGTAACCCGAATTAATCTGATAATGGGAAAAGGCCTGGGGGAACTCGATTTTGGCATTTGCGTCAACTTGATAATGAATGATCATATAATCCCATTTCGTGCACCCCACCACTTCTTTGTCCAGAGCAATATTGGGGCCCCCGTGAAAAATTTTCCCCGGCTCCATCTCATAAGGCACACCGTCAAAGGACATCCTCGCCCGTCCTTTTATGGGAAAAATCAGACCCGAGAACGGCGGAGTGAAGACACCAAAACATTTTTTCCCCGGCGGCACGCTCGCTCTGATCACATCAATGATTTGGAATTCAATTCGGGAAAAGTTTCCCGCTAGTTGATTGATATCTACGTGCATCTTTCATCCTCCCAGTATACCTGCGGTTCTGCTCAATATATCCTGGATGTGTTGAATTTTCCCGGCTTCATGCGCTTAAAATTATTGTCATAGGCAATAAAATAACATATTTGCTTTATTATAAATATAAGTTGCATTATAATAATGATATTGATTATCATTATTATAATGAGTTTAGTATTCGATGTCAAACCTTTCGCCAATCTTCTTTGCCATGATATTCCTGGGAAAAATCGTCTGTATTCTCAGCTATCTCTGGAATAAAAATATCCTATTTTTGAATTTTGTCCATTTAGTTAGCGTTTTTACTTGGAATGATGATCATTTACGCCACTTTTCTATTTAGAACTCTGTCCATTTACTCCAACTTTTTTACTTGGTATTCTATAAGTACTAGTTTTGCGCAGGGTCTTGAAGCTCAATGACTTAGCGGTATTGGGGCTTAAAACAGCTATGTGGCAATGGATTTCCACAAGTAAAGGAGTTGACACTAATGAAAAAAAATATATTTCCTGCCAGAAGCCGATTGCTTTACGCCTTGGTTGGCAGCAGCCTGCTTTGGAATACGTCGGCAATTGTCTACGCTGAGGATGCGGCAGAATTTGTTACGAATACCAGCCAGACCGATACGCAGCGGATTTCTTCCGCTAAAGCGACTGTCGGTCAGGGGGAATTTATCCTAGAAGGAGTCGAAGTGACTGCCAGACGTGAAACTTTGCCCCCGGTCTACCCTGGTGGACAGGTGGCCCGCGGCGCCAGTCTCGGCGTATTGGGCAACAAAGATTTTATGGATACGCCTTTTCATATCACCAGTTATACAGCCAAGACCATAGAAGATCAGCAGGCTAATACACTGTACGATGTACTTATTAACGATTCGTCTGTCCGCTTCACTACCCCCACAGGACAGGCTGCTGAATATTACAAGATTCGCGGACTGGACGTTGCGATGGAACACCTTTATTTTAACGGTATGCAAGGAGTGGCGCCATACTATCGTGTTCCTGTTGAATTTCTCGAACGGGTAGAAGTGATCAAGGGGCCCAGTTCTCTGCTCTACGGCGGAGTAAATGCCTCGGTGGGCGGGGCGATCAACTTGGTGCCCAAACGGGCCGGAGAAGAGGATGTCACCAGCTTTACGACAAGCTATACTTCTTCGTCCCACTTTGGAGGACATCTCGACATTGGCCGACGCTTCGGACAAAACAAAGAATGGGGTATTCGTTTCAACGGTCTGTACGCGGATGGTGACACTGAAACTGACGGTCAGTCTAAGGAACGACTGTTGGGCTCTTTGGGTGTGGATTACCGCGACGACCGCTGGCGGCTGTCTTTGGATGCCTACGGCTCACAGGAGAAGTATGAAAACGGTCTTATTTCCATGTATCAGTTGCAAAGCAATCATATTAAAGCGCCTCATGGCTCAACCAATCTGTTTAAAGGTACCTCGGGCGCGGCTAGGAATAATGGCATTCTGTTTAAAGGCGAATATGACATTATGGACAACCTAACCGCTTACGCCGGCTTCGGAAAAGCCGCTTCCAGGGCTACCGGCTTCATCAACGGCAATCATATTTTACTTGTCCAAGCCAACGGAAGGGCTTATCCCCGCAATCTTTTTAAACAAAACTTTTGGAACGATGCCACTTCAGCCGAAATGGGATTGCGCGGTGATTACCAGACTGGTTCGGTCAAGCATCAATTGGTCTTAAGCTCCAGCTTTCTCGATAATGAGTATTCCAGCACGTTTAACCGTTTTGTTGCTACCCCTTACATGAGCGGCTTTCCCATCAGTATCTATGATGATTCGTTCTCATTTGCTGATTATTTTAATAGTGTGGCCTGGAAGGGCAAAGGCGGTAAGACGTCTACCACGAAGCTGTCCAGTTATCTTTTGGCTGACACACTTTCCTTCAATAAGGAAAAGGTGCAATTGACCTTAGGGGTAAGCCGGCACAGTGTGAACACGAAAAGCTTTAACGCTACTACTGGCATCCAGCTTGCACAGCATGATGCTGATAAAACGCTGCCGCTAGTTGGCTTTGTGGTAAAACCCTGGGGAAAGTCGGTTGCCCTTTATGGAAACTACATTGAAGCTCTTTCTCCCGGAGCTGAGGTCGGAGCCACCTTAGGCTATACCAATTCTGGTCAGCTAATGGCGCCATATACCAGTAAACAAAAAGAAATCGGCGTTAAATGGGATAGAGGAAAATTTGCCAATACGCTGTCTTTATTTCAAATTAACCGACCCAATACAATGGTTGTCACAAATGACCTAAACGAAAAAACGCAGACCTATGACGGCGAACAGGAAAGCCGCGGTGTGGAATGGAATGCTTTTGGCGGAATAGGCAAGAACCTGCGCTTGTTGGGTGGAATCAGCTATCTAAAGGCTGAAATAAACGAAGCAACTGTGGCTGCAACAAAAGGCAATATTCCCTTTGGCGTACCCAAATGGACGATGAATGCCGGTGTTGAATGGGACACGCCATGGAATCATGATCTAACGCTTTCACTGCGGGCAGTATATACAGATTCTCAGTATCTTAATAATGCCAACACCATCAAAATACCGAGCTGGGTGCGTTATGACATCGGCGCACGCTATAAAACTGAGATTAAGAACGTTCCGGTTACCTATCGTCTCAGTGTGGAAAACCTGTTTGATAAACAATACTGGGCAGGTGCTTTCAGCATGGAAGGGTTTGCGACATTAGGTGGCCCCCGCACTGTTAAGCTATCGGCGACTATGCAGTTCTAAACAATCATCTAGGCTTGCAGATCTCAGATTATAATCCTATTTGGAGGAGATAGAATGAACAGACTGATGGGAATGATCGTCTCACTCGTGCTTGTAACCGGGCTGCTGGCTGGCTGCACCGGGACCTCTGAGACTGCTGTGCATTCGCCGCAGTCAGTAATCGGCAATAATCTCCAAAAAGCCGGGTGGCCGAGAACAATTACAGACGCAGCAGGCAACAAAATTGTTTTAGCAAAACAACCGCAAAGGATAGCCATTCTTCACTCCTTGTATTTAGAATACTTTTTTGCTCTGGGAACGCCTCCTATCGCGTCTATGGGGGCTTCGACGGGAAATGCGATGAAGGCTTTGAACGAATGGGAAACCCTTAAACCCTATGCGGGAACTGCTGAAATTATGGACTTAGGCAGTTCTCGGGATTTGAATTTAGAGGCAATTTTAGCAGCGAAACCTGATGTTATTGTTACATTTAAAGGGCAGGGTCATGTAGCGCAGATGTATGATCAACTTGTGCAGATTGCTCCTGTCATTCAAGTGGATTTTAACACCTCCTGGCAGGAACAGACAGTAGCCTGCGCCGAAATTGTCGGGAAGGAAGTTTTTGCTCAAGCATTTATCAAAGAAACAGAGACAATCATTTCTTCCGCAAAGAATAAGTTGAGTAAACATAAAGGCAAAACCATTGCTCTTTTCCGCACGGATGGAAAATCATTTATTTCACGGGGGACTACAGAGTATTATGAAACTTTCGGAATTGCTAAGCCAATTGGTTATCCGGATCATTATCAAACCTTATCTTTAGAGGCAGTTGCTGAGATGAAGCCTGATTATATTGTTTTTCAGGACTCTGTCCAAAATGCACAAACATTTGTAGAGGCTCAGGAATCTTCCGCAGTATGGCAGTCATTAGATGCAGTAAAAAATCGAAATGTACTCTATTTTGACGACTCTCTTAATACATTTGGACCTCTTGCCATGCGGATTACCGCTGATAAACTGATGCAGACATTTCCAGAGTAGTAATGAAGAAAACACAGTAGTACCGCTCCTATAAAGGTTTGTTTTTTCTGGATTTTGTACGACGGCTGTGGTGCTGGAGCGATACCAGACCCAGGCCGGGGCGTAGCAGAAGGGAGGAAGCACCGGAGTGAATCAGATAAACAAACCGCCGATTGAAACCAGAAAAAAAAGTCACACGTGGACAGCTTGGTTCATTATCATAATGGGGTCGGGGCTGTTGGCCCTGCTTATGGCGTTTTCCATCACCAAGGGTGCAGCGAAAATTCCGCTGTCCTTGGTATGGGACGCCCTGTTTCGCTTTGACGAGAAGAATACTCAACATTTAATTGTTATTGATCTGCGCCTGCCTCGTGTGATTGCTAGTGCCTTAGTTGGTGCTGCTTTCGCCGTAGCGGGAGCCATTATGCAGGGTGCGACTAGAAATCCCATGGCGGATTCTGGGCTGATGGGTCTGAACGCTGGGGCAGGTTTTGCCCTATCCATCTGCTTTGCTTTCTTTCCCGATCTGGTGTATTTGCAGATCATTCTTTTTTCCTTTTTGGGTGCAGCATTAGGCGCGGCACTGGTAGGAAGTATTGCTTCCCTGCGGCGGGGAGGCGCTACCTCCATAAGACTTGTATTAGCTGGTGCCGCTGTCAGCGCGCTGCTGGCAGCACTCAGCCAGGGAATTGCCCTATACTTCGGCGTGGCCCAGGATATGATGTTCTGGACAGCGGGCGGCGTGGCCGGTTCCAATTGGGAGCAAATTAGAATTATGGCACCGTGGATACTTGGTGCGCTTTTGGGAGCCATTGCCCTTGCACGTTCTGTCTCTTTGCTGAGCCTTGGCGAAGATGTGGCCAAGGGATTGGGAATGAATACGACGGTGAGTAATGTACTGTGCTTCCTGACCGTACTGATACTGGCGGGTGCTTCCGTTTCCGTTGTGGGTGCTGTGGGCTTTGTGGGCCTTATCATCCCCCATCTAGCACGGTATTTTGTAGGCGTAGATTACCGCTGGGTTATTCCTTCTGCAGCAATATTGGGGGCGCTTCTCATGGTGCTGGCCGATTTGGGCGCGCGAACGCTCAATCCGCCTTTTGAAACCCCCATTGGCGCGCTGATTGGTCTTGTCGGTGTTCCCTTCTTTTTGTATCTTGTTCATAAGCAAAGGATGGCACTGTAATGATCAACCAACTGCAAAAAAACGAAAACTATAAAAGAAAAATCGCTTTGCGTAATACGACCATCGTCCTCGGCTGTGCGGTTCTGCTGATCATCTCCTTTGTCATCAGTATGAACACCGGATACACGAAACTGTCTCCGCCGGATACGCTGCGAACTTTGTTCGGTGGCGGTGCGCCCAGAGAAAACCTCATTTTGTTCGAGTTCCGGCTGCCACGTATTATGATCTCCATTCTAGTGGGGGCAGGCCTTGCCTTATCTGGCTGCATCATACAGGGGGTTGCCAAAAACGCGTTAGCTGACCCAGGTCTGCTCGGCATTAATGCGGGCGCGGGACTGATGGTCGTTTTGTATGTGCTGTTCTTTGGGGCGAATTCATTCCTGTTGGTATTCACTCTACCGTTTCTGGCGCTATTTGGCGCAGGAGTAACGGCGGGTATCATCTATGCACTGGCTTTCAAAAAAGGAGAAGGCATTGCACCTCTGCGTCTGATTTTAACCGGTGTGGCAGTACAGGCAGGGCTTTTCTCTCTGACAACCGTGCTGGTGGTCAAGCTGGCTGATACCCAGTTTGATTTTTTTGCGACATGGCAGGCAGGGAGTATCTGGGCAAGTAACTGGAAATTCGTGCTGGCCCTGCTGCCGTGGTTGCTGTTCTTAATCCCCTATGTATTACTTAAATCCCGTGTGCTGGATGTGCTAAATCTAGGGGATGATGTAGCTTACAGCCTGGGAGCCTCCGTAGAGCGGGAGAGGCGCAGACTGCTTGCTGCATCGGTAGCGCTGGCAGCTTCTTGCGTAGCGGTCAGTGGCAGCATCAGCTTTGTGGGGTTGATTGCACCTCATCTGGCGCGGCGGCTGGTAGGGCCGAGGCACCGGATTCTGCTGCCTGTCTGTGGGCTTACGGGCGCTGTATTGGTCTCGGCGGCAGATACCATCTCACGGGTAGTTGCCCAGCCCGCGGGAATTCCTACCGGTATTATGGTGGCCATCATTGGCGCTCCGTACTTTCTCTATCTTTTAGCGAAAAGCAGATACTAATGAAAGGGTGATGAAGCTGAACAGCATTGCAACAGAGAATTTAGCTGTCGCCTACGAGGATAACCTTGTAGTAAGTGGTTTGAATATGCAGATTCCCCAGGGGAAAATTACGACTATCATCGGTCCAAACGGCTGCGGTAAGTCTACAGTGTTAAAAGCAGTGGGGCGTATACTGAGGCCCAACAACGGCATGGTATATTTAAATGGTAATGATATCAGGCGTTTAACCACTAAGGAGATTGCTCAGAAGATGGCAATTCTTCCCCAGTCTCCCCAAGCTCCGGCTGGTTTGACTGTGGGCGAGCTGGTGGCCTACGGACGATTTCCCTATCAGCGGGGCTTGGAAAAATTAAAGCTTGAGGATAAAAAAATTATCGCCTGGGCGCTGGAAGTTACAAAACTCACGGATTTGGAAATCACAGCGGTAGACAATCTTTCTGGCGGTCAGCGTCAGCGGGTCTGGATCGCGATGGCCCTTGCACAGCAAACCGATTTGATTTTGCTGGACGAGCCTACCACCTATCTCGATTTGTCCTACCAACTGGAAGTACTGGAACTACTCTATCGTCTAAACCGGGAGCAGGGCTGCACCATTGTGATGGTGCTCCATGACTTAAACCTTGCCGCACGCTTTGCTGACTACATGGTGGCGATTCGCTGCGGAAAGATTATCTGCCATGGTGCGCCAGAAGAAATAATGACCACAAAAGTACTGCGGGAGACGTTTCGCATCGACGCAACAATCATAACTGAACCCCGCACGGGCAGACCGACCTGCATTTCCTATGACCTCATCAAAGACAATAAACCGATTACTCGTTTAAAAACAGACTCTACATGAAAGAAGGTGCAACATGAAAAAAATTGCAATTTACGGCAAGGGTGGTATCGGAAAATCGACCACCGTGTCCAACGTATCCGCAGCTATGGCAGCACTGGGGCTGACCATACTGCAAATCGGCTGCGACCCTAAGGCCGATTCCAGTCGTACGCTGACTGGCGGAAAAAACATTCCCACAGTACTAAATACCTTGCGGAAAAAGGGTGATGCAGAGCTTGACGACCTCGTGGTAAAAAGCAGTACAGGCGTGCTGTGTGTGGAATCCGGTGGTCCTGTTCCGGGGGTGGGCTGTGCCGGGCGCGGTATCATCACGGCTTTTGAAAAGCTGGAAGAGCTGGATGCCTACGGAATTTACAAACCAGATGTGGTTCTTTACGACGTGCTGGGTGATGTGGTCTGCGGCGGCTTTGCCATGCCCATCCGGGGCGGCTATGCTGATGAGGTGTGCATTGTTACTTCCGGTGAGATGATGGCCCTCTATGCAGCGGCGAATATTGCCCACGCAGTCAAAAGTTTTGGCAAGCGGGGTTATGCCTCTCTGCGAGGGCTGATTCT
>CAMKSY010000003.1 GCA_946415545.1 uncultured Pelosinus sp.
TATGAATCCGTTGCGCTCATCCCGCTCAAACTAAAAGAACAAATCATCGGTCTAATACAAATCAACGACAGTCGAAAAAATTTATTCACTAAGGAAATGATCAATTATTTAGAAATGCTGGGAGAACGAATTGGCGCTGCAGTCTCCCATTGGTGGGTTCATAAAAAGCTAGAAAATACAATTGATGATCTTCACGCAGAAAATCTGGTAAGAATCGAAGCACAAAAAAAAGCAGCTGACGCTTATGACCAAATACACCAAATGTTAGAACGTATCACAGATGGTTTTTTCGCATTGGATAATGAATGGAGATATACCTATGTTAATTCTGTTGCCGAAAAGTTCTGGTCTTGTAATTCTCAAGATATGCTGGGTAAAAAAATATGGGATTGCTTTTCGAGAGTCCAACCGTATTACGATGAATACCATAAAGCAAAAAAAGAAAATATTTCCGTTCATTTTGAGGCAAAATCAGAATGTTCTGATGCCTGGTTAGATGTACATGCCTATCCTTCTCCAGAGGGGCTTTCCATCTATTTTCGAGATATAACCGAGCATAAAGCAATGGAAGAAAAAGAACAGGAATATCGAAGATTGCTTGAAGAACAAATCCTTTTATTAAACCTGGACCCTGATTATACCTTTATACACGACCTAAAAGGAAAAATAAGCTTTTGGGGGCAAGGCGCTGCACGAGGCTACGGATGGACAGAAAACGAGGCGTTATCCAAGATATCCCATACTTTGCTCAAAACCCAATTTCCCATACCCATTGCCAGCATCAATGAAGAAGTACTTGCTAAAGGCAAATGGGTGGGAGAACTTATCCACACAACGAAAGATCATAAACAGGTGACCGTAAGAAGCTGCTGGCTTTTGCGTAAAAATACAAAGGGCAGCTCTCCGGAGATCATTGAAATCGATAAGAACATAACAGAAGAGAAAAAGATACAGGAAGAACTAGGCCGACTAGATACCATGAAACTGGTATCGCAAATCGCAGCAGGAATTTCCCACGAGATTCGTAATCCGATGACTACTGTGCGAGGGTATCTGCAGCTGCTCGCTAAGAAAAAAACTTATTCCGAAGAAAAATCTAAATTTAAACTAATGATAGAGGAATTAGACCGGGCCAATCAGATCATTACCGAATTTTTATCCCTAGCCAAGAATAAAACAGCGCCTTTAGCTGCCCATGACTTAAATGAAGTTATCCGTACTCTCAGTCCATTGCTGGAAGCGGATGCAGCTTCTCAGGCGAAATCGTTTCGAATGCACTTATATCCTAATTTACCTAACATCTTATTGAATACGAATGAGATCCGGCAACTTATTTTAAATTTAGTCCGCAACGGCTTTGAAGCCACTGAAATAAACGGCAAGGTCAGCATATTAACCTATCTTGAGGAAGGGCAAGTTGTCTTAGCGATTGAAGATAATGGCTGCGGTATCCCTGCTGATATACTAAAAGATCTGGGTACACCCTTTTTAAGTACTAAGGCTAGCGGAACCGGGCTTGGCATTCCCATTTGTTATAACATCGCAAGACGTCATAACGCTATAATTACGGTGAATACCCATGAAGGGGGAACGACCTTTTATATTCAATTTCCCGGGATCAACACATAGGTAGTCAAATGCAACAGCAAGTAACAAGGCTGAATGCTCACAATCATTTGAGCCAGTATCTAACATGTTAGATACTGGCTCAATACTTTATATTAACTTACGTAAAGAATCTTTCACGGAATAAGCAGTTAAGATTAAACCTAGATAGGCAAAAAGCTCATCAAATTCTTCCATATTTTGAAGATGCAGATACCTTTCGCCCAGCTCTGCAGATACAAAAGCAAAGACTGTAATTACCAGCACCGCAACGGGAAATTTGTGCTCTTTCACGAGTCTATAAATCATTTTTAATAAGTCGTATTTTATGACCGCCCATAGCCACACTACTATTATCAATGCAATCAGCGGATTGACAACAGCACCATAAGGCAATTGGGACAGAGGAAGAAATAAAGGGCCATCAATAGGATGAAACCCACTGGGATAAAATACTCTCCCCCAGCTTAATTCCCTGCCAATCATCAATGCCCATAAAGGTACAGCCCAAATCAGAAAGCGTGCAGCACGAATATCTCCTGCCATTCTGGCCTCCTGCCACCACATGAAGGTCAAAACTAGACCGAAAGTTAATATGACAACCTGCAGCCATTCTAACACACTATTTTCCCATCCCCATGAAACAGGCAGATAAGGGCTAATGAAATATGACAATAAAACACCGAAAAGTAAGAGCCATTTATAATATTTCAATATAAGACCTCCTCTCAAATTAATTAAACGACTATTTAGTCAATCAATACTATGATTTTATCACTTAGCAGCACCATCTGCAATACTAAACCGTATGCAGAAATACTGCGCCTACATCGATACGTTAAAGGATTTTATACGCAAATGGTAAATAAGTATTACTAATAGGCCAACTACTTCATTCTGTAGATGATTCACTACTAAAGGAGGACATATGTCAACCAAAATTAAATTTATAAATCGCTTGCAATATTATCAAGAACAAAAAGAAAAGCAAAGCAAGCGATTTAATCGGACTAGCAATATACGAATGCTCGTGTTTTTAACCGGTGCAGGAATTACTGGCTTCGCATTTCTTAAAGCAGAATCTCTCTACGGTTATACTGCCTTAGTTTTATCCCTTCTTCTCTTTGCTTATTTTGTGTCCAAGCATCAAAAGATCACAAAGGAACTCAAAAAACTTCTCTGCCAAATTAAAATAAATGAAAAGTATCTTAGCCGAATGGATGGAAGCTGGATTGACTTCACAGATTACGGACAGGAATTCATCGATCCTGCTCATCCCTATGCAAGTGATTTGGATCTTTTCGGAACAAAGTCCTTATTTCAGTGGATGAATGTGACTTATACTTGCCATGGGAGAAAGCAATTACGAGATCTTCTTGCTGCTCCTGAGAAAAATATCCCACTTATAAAAAAACGTCAAAATTCGGTACGTGAAATGGCACGAAAGGATACATTTGTAGAAGAATTACAGTGCATAGGTATGCTTACCCCTGAAGTAAAGAATGATCCGGATACGTTGATTTCTTATGCAGAAGAATCCTCCCCATCATATACGAAATTGCTTCAAATTATATTCTATATCGTACCAGCAGCAACCATTCTAACGATGGTTTTATTCTTTAATGGCTTTTCAATTTCGATTTATGTACCACTGGTTCTAGTTATTATCCAGATGGTAATCACAGCCATTGGGTTTTCCAAAAATGCATTGACCTTATATACGGTGTTTCAATTTAAAGACAAAATAGAGGCTTTCCATCACTTCATTCAGTTAATTGAAAAAGAAAATTTTCAGGATGATTACTTAGTACACCTGCAAACAGAATTGTATCACGCTGAAAAATCTGCCTCACTACAAATAAAGCAACTTGAACGAATTGTTGCTGCAAGCGAGCTTCGCTATAATTTCATATCATTCTGCCTTATGAACTTTCTCTTACTGTGGGATTTTCATTGTGTATTTGCATTAGAAGCTTGGAAGAAGAAAAATGGAAAAATGATCGAAAAATGGTTTCGGATCATCGGCGAATTTGAAGCCATTGCAAGTTTGAGTGTCATCTTACAACTACATCCTCAATGGACTTTTCCAGACTTCGCTGAGCAGGAGCTGATATTTTCCGCAACAGACATTGGGCATCCCTTACTAGCTGAAGCTAAAAGCGTACAAAATAATATTGAAATCAAAAATAATCTCTGTGTCATAACCGGATCGAATATGTCAGGAAAGACAACTCTGTTACGGACAATCGGAATCAATCTAGTGTTAGCTTATTGCGGTGCCCCTGTCTGCGCTGCTACGCTGGAATGTTCCATTATGACTATTTTTACGTCTATGAGAATCAGCGATGATTTAAACAGTGGTATATCCACCTTCTACGCAGAACTGCTGCGCATAAAGATGATTATTGACTTTTCCCATAAAAAGAAGAACATGATTTTTTTAATTGATGAAATCTTTCGCGGTACGAATTCAATCGATAGACTCATTGGAGCGACTAGTGTGTTAAAGAATTTAAATAAACCATGGGTGATTGGATTAATTTCCACCCATGATTTTGAACTCTGCAATCTAGAAGATGAGGCTGGTAATACAATCATGAATTATCATTTTAGCGAAAGCTATGTAAATAATGAAATACACTTTGATTACAAGCTCCGCAGTGGACGATGCACAACTACCAATGCGAAATATTTGATGCGAATGGTAGGCATTGAGTTGTATGATGACAAATAATGCTTATAAAGAAGAGAAATGGAGTATGGGAAATAGCTTGCTTTAGGTGAAAGCAGCTTACTCCTATACTCCATTTCTCTTTTTTATTTCAGCGCATATCCTTCTAGAATTTTTTCACGAAGGAACTTAATATCGTCTTACTGCTGGTTAGAACCATATCTCCAAAGCCCTTATTATTTGTAAAGACTTCTTCCAATGCCGCTAGTAACGTATCAAGCTGCTCATACGTTACAATGAGGGGCGGTTCTAAACGTATTACATTCGGATTATTCAGCGTATAGGCCGTAATAATCCGATGCTTATTTAAAAGCTCTCCTGCTACCATAGCACCTAAATATTCATTAGCTAATTTATCCAAAGCTCCCCCAGTCAATCGATTGAGCAGTCCCTTGCCCGGCTGAGCAAATTCAAGCCCAATCAGAAGACCTCTTCCGCGAACCTCTTTTAGAAACGGATATTTCTGCTGCAGATCCCGCAATTTTCCCATGAGATATACCCCTTTTTCCGCAGCCTGGCGGGATATGTCATCCCTATACAGAATTTCTAAGGTAGCAATTCCGGCTGCTGCGGCCCTAGAATTTCCACCAAAAGTCGAAGTATGTAATGTTCCCTTTTCAACGCTGCCATAGGCTTTCTTCCATATTTCCTCTGTCGTAGTATAAGCAGCTAATGACGTTGATCCGCCCCCAAATGATTTGGACAGACATAAAATATCTGGAGCAATGTGATCCTTCTCACAAGCAAACAAGGTTCCTGTACGTCCAAACCCAGTTTGGATTTCATCCAAAATCAGCAGTGTATTATAAGTGCTGCAAATATCCCAAACTTTTTTCAAATAGCCTTCCGGTGGAACGATAATTCCGGCTTCGCCTTGAATCGGCTCTACAATAAAAGCCGCTACATTACGCTGGCTCAATGCTCTTTCCAGAGCCTCGGCATCTCCGTAAGGAATAAACTCTACACCTGGCAGCAGAGGTTCAAAGGGCTTTCTATACTTCTCTCGACCTGTTACCGACAAAGCCCCGAAGGATTTGCCGTGAAAAGAACTTTCACAAGAAATAAATTTGATTCGGCCAGTTGCGGCTCTAGCTAGCTTTAAGGCTCCTTCCACTGCTTCGGCCCCACTGTTGCAGAAAAACGAGTACTGTAATTCTCCAGGAGTGAATAAGGCTAAATTTCGTCCTAATGCTCCTGCTAAAGGATTTAACGATGCTTGCAGCAAATTGGGAAGTTCCTGCACTGCCTCAAGGGCTGCATTAATTTCAGGGTGATTATGACCTAAATTCAATGCCCCGTATCCCCCTAAAAAATCTAAATATTCATGACCTTCTCTATCCCATATTGATATCCCTTGTGCTTTCACAAAGGATTTGTCAAAATTCAAAAGTCCCATAAGATTGACTAACTCTGGATTGATAAACTTCCGATGGTTATCTCGATTTTCCTCCCGTGATAACTCCATCGCTTCCTTAAGCCCTAAAAACTCAGGCATTACCTCTCTGATTTGTCTTTCCACTGCGTTTCCTCCTTATCTTAAACATGTGCACATATTGTACACACTCATTCATTAAAATATTCTCCATACTAGCATAAATTCCCTCTAAATCTCTTCATTCTCTAATTGAAACAATCATGGAGTTTTGCCCAGTTAACTTTAGTTAACCTTTTTTCTCCACATGGTTGACTAGATGATCCGATTCATTTATACTTTTTCTTGAGTTATGAATATTAGAACGGCTAAAACGTGTTTTACGCTGCTCATGGAGGAAAAAGAATGTCAAGAAGAAATAACGTAACAGATTTTGTTTATGCAGCACTTTTCGCAGCTTTAATCGCAGTACTCGGGCTAGTTGCCATACCACTGCCAATTAGTCCTGTTCCCGTCACAGGTCAGTCTCTGGCCATTATGCTGGCAGGCAGCATACTAACAGTAAGACAAGCTGCTTACAGCGTATTGACCTTTTTACTGCTTGGTGCCGTAGGGGTGCCTGTCTTTGCAGGTATGACAGGTGGAATCGGCATTATTGTGGGGCCGAGAGGCGGCTATCTCCTTGGCTTCTTAGTAGGAGCCATTGTGATTGCCTTATTAAAAGGGCAAAGCAACAACAAATGGCGTCTGGCTCTCGTAAATGTAGTAGGTGGTATCATTATTGTTTATACGTTCGGAGTACCTTGGCTGGGTTTTGTTACAGGCATGGGATTAGAAAAGGCCTTCACTGTCGGTGCTCTTCCCTATATACCTGGCGATTTATGTAAAGCCTTTATCGCAACGATTGTGGGCACAGCTGTGAATCGGCAGCTCCAAAAGGCTAGGTCACGCTGATGAATCCAGTATATATGATTGGGGGCCTTAGGACTCCTATAGGAAAAACAGACGGATTTCTAAAAAATCTGCTGCCTGAACAACTGGCATCGAATATCCTAAATGAAGTGCTTCATAAATATAACCTATCGCCAAAAGATATCGATCAAGTCATCTTAGGAAATGCAGTAGGCCCAGGTGGTAATATTGCAAGAGTTTCGGTGCTTGCAGCAGGCTGGCCTTACAGCATTCCTGCTATTACTGTTGATACCCAGTGCGGTTCTGGATTAAGTGCTATCAATTTGGCTGTTAGTCAAATTCAATCGGGCCAGACCGAACTAGCACTCGCTGGAGGCGTCGAAAGCACCAGCTTAGCTCCTAGACGACAGTTTAATCCTTCTGACCCGCGCTTTCAAGGAGAACATATCTATTACGAAAGAGCCCCCTTTTCGACTCCAGCAATCGGTGATCCAGAAGTTGGGGATGCCGCAGAATACCTTGCAGAATATCTGTCCATTTCTCGAGAAGATATGGACGCATTCGCTCTTGAAAGTCATAGAAAAGCCTCTATAACAAAAGAACAAGGTGTATTGAATGATATCATCGCTCCTATACATGCAGCAGGAAAGCTCATTGACTCCGATGAATGTATCAGAGACCGTATGAGTCTGAAACTCTTAGGGCGAATGCCGCCGGTTTTTAAGGAAAAAGGTAAGATTACAGCAGGGAATACCTGCCTAAAACATGATGGAGCCTCCATAATTCTCCTGGCCTCTTTAGATGCAATTCAAAAATATAATTTAAAGCCACAAGCAAGGATCTCTGGTACAGCAAGCTGTGGCTGTGACCCCAACCTTTTTCCATTAGGACCCGTTGACTCCATCCAAAAATTATTGCGGCAAAACAAATTGCAAGTAACAGATATCGATGCCCTTGAAATAAATGAAGCGTTTGCAGTAAAAATTTTGGCCTGCTGCCGTCAATTGAACTTTAGTTTGGAAAAGACTAATATCCTGGGAGGTGCCTTAGCCTATGGCCATCCCTATGGAGCTTCTGGAGCAATCATCTTACTGCATTTACTAAAAGCCTTGCAGCAAGTAAACGGCCAGCGAGGAATTGCTGCGATTGGAGCTGTAGGAGGCCTGGGAATTGCAACTCTAATTGAAAGGTGTTAAGAATGCTGATTTATAGTGGTTTACAGGAAAAACCCAAAGATAAAATTTGCCTTATATATGGTAGCAAACGTCTTACCTATCGAGAATTTACACAGCAAGTTGATGATCTTGCCCATCACCTTGCTATGCAAATAAAAAAAGGTGATACAGTTCTGCTTAAACTTGCCGACCCTCTCTCCCAGCTACGTTATTTCTTTGGGATCATCAAAGCAGGAGGTGCTTGTGTCTTCATCGATACTTCCACCTCCAAAGAAGTCTGCGATGCTCTTATGGATACTCATCAATTAACATTGTATATTGATGAAAGCTTTCAGCTCCCAGACACCTCTGTTCCATTACTGCCAGAGGTGCACCCCGAAGATCTCTTTTTAGGAGCCTTGAGCTCGGGAAGTACCGGAACCCCCAAGTTAATATGGCGTGACCACCAAAGCTGGAGCAGAGCTTTTCCAAGCCAAAGCATGATTTTTCAACTTTCAAATACAGATACTCTTTATTTAGTCAGTTCCCTGGTATATACCGCCAACTTAAATGCCTGTCTTCATATTCTGTTTGAAGGCGGCACAGTGATGTTTGCCAGCACGCATATGCCTCGCACCTGGGTGCAAGAGATAGAATCGTATTGCATAAGTGCTATTTTTATGGTGCCTGCAAACTATAAAATCCTGCTTAAGAACATGAAAGCTCCACTGCCAAATCTGCACTCAATAGTAACCTGTGGAGCAAAGATGGATCTGCCAACTCTCCAAGCCCTCTTAGCGTACTTTCCATCAGCAGAAATTTTTGAATACTATGGCGCAAGCGAGCTGGGTCATGTGAGTTACTCCAATGCCAAAGATCTTTTAGAACATCCCGATTCCGTAGGCTTGGCATCCCTCACGTAACAATCTCAATTGAAGATCATATAATCTGGGTCCAAAGTCCCTATATCGCTCCTGCCTACCGTCCAAAAGCGTCTGTGGAAGATCTGGGTCGTTTAGATGAAAAAGGCTATTTATATTTATTGGGACGTAAACATGGCATCATCAATACTGGAGGCATCAAAGTAATCCCAGAGCAGGTAGAAACAGCTCTGCTTCAATGCCCTGGAGTCGCTCAAGTCGTTGTCGGAGGAATTGCTGATCCAATACGAGGGCAAAAAGTCTGTGCATGGATTGTTAAAAATCAGTCAACTTTGACAGCTGGCGAGGTACTAGATTTTTGCCATAAGAAAATGCGTCCCCATCATTGTCCACAAAGAGTTATCTTTCTTGATGAAATACCATTAAATTCAAATGGAAAGATTGATAGAATCGGCCTAACAAAGCGTTAAGTCACCTTTTCCATTTGAATTACAGATGCAAAGCCGCTTACTTGGTACATTTTATATATGGGAGAAGACATCGCTAGCTTTTATTTCTTTTTTACATATGCTAACAACTTTTCAGTACTATAGGTAATTGCTCCATATAGTACTCCCCAAAAAATCCAGGCATCCAAATTTGCAATAAAAGTCTCCCAATTTGTCGTTATAAACAGCAAAGGCAAAAGAAATGAAATTAAGATGGCAATATATTTCTTTTCTAAAGCAATAGTAGATATTCCTAGAAGAACAGCTATAACAGGTAGAATTCCGATAGTAAGCAAAAAAGGATTCACACTACTATATCTATAAAGCATCTTTGCTCCTCCTTACAATTCTAATCGTCTATTATAATACTAGATAGACGATTTCTGTTGATCTTAAATCTCCAACATTTGTATAGAAAACCATCTTTCTTACTGAACACCATTGAATTCAAATGGAAAAGTTGATAGAATCAACATGAAGAACCAATTCATTACTACATAACAGGTCAGAATCTCTCCCTAGAGAATCTGACCTTTTCATTACCAATGGACTGTTATCTGTAGAGTTAGCAGATCCTTTTAGGAGGATTCGTATATGAAAGCAATTGAAACATTACTTCCACAGCGCTATCCATTTTTATTTGTTGACGAAATTATTTCTGCAAATCAAGATGAGATCATCGGAAGGAAAACCTATGATGCAACCTTTCTATATTTCCAGGAATATTTTCCTGGGAAAAAAATCGTCCCCCACTCCATTCTCATTGAGTCCATAATACAATGCGGCGGTGCAGGAGTCAATGACACAGGTCTGTTTACTAGAGCCTTATGGGGATTAGCCTCCATTGAAACAGCTCATTTCTTTGATTTTGTTAAGCCCAATGTTCCAGTTACCATGGTCGTGAAAAATCTTAGGGTTACCGATAAGCTGCTCAAACAAACCGGAACTGCTTCCTGTGACGGAAAGAAAGTATTAGAAGCAACCTGGCTGTGTCTCAAGTTGTAGGATTCCCTTGTCTGCACACTGATACAATACCGTCACCTAAAAGTGCCTACTTGTGAATATGTAAGATCAACTATATACTCAACCTATAAATGGTATTCTTTAGTAGATATGTAACGCGTAATACTAAAAAGTAGGAGGTTATCGTATTATGGCAAAGAATCTGCAAGATGCAATCACATTAGCCAATGGAGTAAAAATTCCTTGGCTTGGTTTAGGAGTCTTCAAGGTAAAAGAAGGCTCTGAAGTTGTGGACGCTGTAAGAACTGCCATCAAATATGGTTATCGAAGTATTGATACAGCGGCTATTTACGGAAATGAAGAAGGCGTAGGCCAAGGCATTAAAGAGGGCTTGAAGGAAGCTGGTATTGCTAGAGAAGATTTGTTTGTAACCTCAAAAGTCTGGAATGCTGATCAAGGATATGACTCTACCTTAGAAGCCTATCAACTAAGCCTGAAAAGGCTTTCTTTAGATTATCTGGATTTATATCTGATTCACTGGCCAGTAAAAGATAAGTATAAAGATACATGGAGAGCCTTAGAACACATCTATCATGAAGGACGGGTTCGCGCTATCGGAGTCAGTAATTTTCATATTCATCACCTGAAAGATCTATTTCAAGAGTCTAGCATCAAGCCAATGATCAATCAAGTGGAATTTCATCCCCGCCTCACCCAAAGAGAACTGCGGACATTTTGTAAAGTTCAAGGCATACAGTTTGAAGCATGGTCTCCTTTAATGCAGGGCAAGCTGTTAGACGATCCTATATTACAAGGGATTGCTGACAAATACGGCAAATCAATAGCTCAGGTAATCATACGCTGGGACTTACAGAATGATGTCGTAACCATTCCCAAATCAATAAAGGAATATCGTATCATTGAAAATTCAAGTGTATTTGATTTTGAACTGACCAAAGAAGATTTGGAACAAATCGATGCTCTAAATGAAAACCGGCGTGTTGGTTCTGATCCTGACAATTTTAATTTTTAATGCTATAGCTAAGAAATCTACTGCTTCACCAATTCCCATAACAAGTTTAGTATTTGTGAATATTATCCAATAAAGCAGGTATTTCTTCAGAAGTAAAGAAGATCAAATTTATATGGCTTCAACGATTTAAATTACGATAGAAATTGCTAAAGGAAAGGAATGATATTGTGGAACATCATGAAAAAGAAAGCTCTCAGGAAAAACTGCAGGAAAGAATATTGAAAACCCGGTCGATTATTATTTCCGGTGAAATTACCCAAGCCGTAGCAGCAAAAGTTATGGCACAGCTATTGATTCTAGAAGAAATGGGAGATCAGCCAATCAAATTGTTTATTAACAGCCAAGGAGGACATGTTGAGGCTGGCGACACCATTCACGATATGATCAAATTTGTTAAACCACCCGTCATCGTAATTGGTACTGGCTGGGTTGCCAGCGCCGGTATCACCATTTATCTGGCAGCTTCTAAAGAGAATCGTTATTCCCTGCCTAACACTCGCTATATGATTCATCAGCCCCTGGGAGGCGTTCAGGGACAGGCTAGTGACATTCGAATCGAAGCAGATGAGATTATTAAAATGCGCTCTAGGATCAATAAACTCATTAGTGATGGAACTGGCCAGCCCTTAGAAAAGGTCGAAAAAGACACGCAAAGAAATTATTGGCTGGGTGCACAAGAGGCAATGAAATACGGTATTGTAAATCAAATTATTACTGAATCGGCAGAGCTAAAACTCTGATCCATACGATTACAACCCAAAACAACCCCTGCAAATTCTCATCTGAGTTTTTGCAGGGGTTTATCTTTTCTCTATGTGCTCTATGCCTCTGTGGTTCAGTTCTGTTTTTATTTTATATATACGTCTACATCTGTTATGGTAGCTGTAACTGTTCCAGCTGGGGCAGAAGGATAAAACTCGAATGAAGCATATTCATCCTTTAAAACATCCCGCAATATGACAACGCCATGATCAAGCTGTACTCCATTGGCATCATAAAAACCGCACCTTAGCCCAATGAACTCCACATCTTTACCAGAAATATTCTTCAACGTTCCAACAAAAACGTTTGCCCCTTTAGAATCAAAATTCCATCCCGTTCTTTGAAACTTTATTAAATCTGAACTAATTCTTTCGGAAGCACTGCAAATACCTAACACTGCATTCAACATCAATGAAACAGCCAAAAATAAATACAAATATCTTTTTCTATGTATCATATTAGCCCCCATTTGGGTAGGATTACCCATATAATTATCTTTTGAAAATCAGACACCTTGCTACCTTTCATCTTATCATTTTTTCTTTTATTATAAAAGTAGAAAACTCCTGCAAGGCTTGAGAGCGGCCTTTCAGGAGTTTTCCACCTTTAAGAATTCGATTTCGGCTTTACTTTAAACCAGGCAGCATACATGGTGGGCAATACTAATAATGTTAAAATCGTCGCGCCCAGCAATCCACCGGCAATCGCTACTGCCATGGGTCCCCAAAACGTACTGGGGATCAACGGAACCATGCCCAATATGGCAGCAGCTGCTGTAAGCATAATAGGTCGAAATCTTAATATAGCAGAGTCAATGATAGCATCCCAAGGGCTTTCACCCGCTTTGATATGCTGTTCAATCTGATCGATTAAAATAACTGAGTTTCGAATGATCATGCCGCTAAGAGCTAGAATACCAAGCTCAGCGACAAACCCCATTGGCCGATGAGTGAGCAGCATAGAGAGGCTGACTCCAATAATGCCTAAGGGTGCTGTGAGAACGGCGAGGATCATAAGGGAAACTTTTTGGAGCTGAACCATCAGCAAAGTAACGATGATGAGTATCATTATGGGAACAGGCTTCAGCAAAAATTCCATAGATTCCTGACTACGCTCCAATGAACCCCCAATGGTAATCGTATAACCAGAAGGTAAGTTTTGACGTAGTGCCGCAAGATCTTTGTACACTTGCTTTGTTGCATCATTTCCTGTTATGCCTGGTCCTACATCGGCCTGAACGGTAATGGTCGGCTTAAGATCACGACGCCAAATCATTCCATCTTCCGCATCATAGCTGATTTTGGCAATCTGATCAAGAGGAACAAATTTGCCACTGCCAATGTGAATCGGAAGGTCTTTAATAGCAGAAAGATCTTTGCGGTTCTGCGAATCCATACGGAAAACAATACCAACAGTTTTATCTTGTTCATAAAATTCAGCGATAGATGCTCCCGATAATTGAGTCTGTAAATCAAGTGCCAAGCTTTGACTATTAATCCCCAATAGTCTTGCCTTATCCTGATCAACTGACAAATGCATGACTTTATTTTTTTCATTCCAGTCAAAATTAATATTATGAAGATTTGAATTTTTATGCATCACATCACTGACCTGGGCAGCAATAGCCCGCACCTGCTCATGGTCATATCCGCTAACTCTTAACATCACAGGATAGGGAGAAGGCGGTCCCGTTTGAATTAATTTTACATGTCCTCGCACATTAGCAAAATCCTCTGTAAAAAGAGTATTAATTTTGCTATTTAATGCCTCTCTTGCCGCTAAATCCTTAGCGACAATAACAAATTGAGCATAATTAGCTGCAGGAAGTTTAGGATCAGAAGTTAATACAAAACGCGGTGCTCCTTGCCCCACGTAATAGCTGAAGTTGTTAATATTAGGGTCATCCTGAAGCTGTTCAGCAAGCTTTTGAGCTTCCTGCTGAGTCGCTACTAAAGAAGAGCCTTCCGGTAACGTCATCTCTACAATCAATTCAGGCCGTACAGACGGCGGGAAAAATTCTTGTTTGATCAGTGTAAGCAGACCAATAGAACCAACAAAGCATGCTACAGTAATACTCAGTACCAGCTTACGATGATACAAGCACCAGGTGAGTATCTTACGAAAAAATCGATAAAATTTCGAATTATATGGGTCATGAGCTTTATCTTCTTTCGGTTTTGGATTAATGAGCTTATATCCCAACAAAGGAGTCACTAAAACCGACACAAACCATGAAATTAACAACGCAATGGTTACTACTGTAAAAATACTACTAGTAAATTCGGATGCAGCCCCTTTCGAAAATCCAATAGGAATGAAACCTGCACAAGTGATTAACGTTCCCGTAAGCATTGGAAAAGCAGTAGCTGTATAGGCATAGCAAGCGGCATCGAATTTACTCCAGCCCTGCTCTAGCTTTACCGTCATCATTTCTACAGCAATGATAGCATCATCGACTAATAGGCCAAGAGCAATGATCAATGCTCCTAAGGATACTTTGTGTAAATCTATGCCAAAGGCTTGCATACATGCAAAGATGCCGGCAATTACTAGGGGAATACACAGAGCCACAACAATCCCAGCCCGAATACCAAGGCTTAAAAAGCTAACAATTAATACAATGATAATCGCTTCTTTAAGAGATTTGGTAAATTCCCCAATCGATTCTTTAACAACCTCCGGCTGATTGGAAACCTGATGGATCTCAAGACCTAGAGGCAAATCCTGCTTTATTTGCTTTATGGTTTTCTCCAGATCCTCTCCTAACGTAAGTACATTGCCGCCTTTATCCATAGCAAGGGCAATACCGATTGCCGGCTGGCCATTATAATACATCCTTGGTTCCATTGGTTCGGTATAACTGCGCTGAATCTTTGCTACATCTTCCAAACGGAAAGTGCGATCATTGGCACGAATCGGCAGGTTTTTAAGATTATCTATATTCTCAAATATCCCACTAACCCGCAAATACACATTATCCGTTTCGGTATCTACCATACCGGAGGCTGCCATAGGACTTTGTGTTTTCACCGCATTAATGATCAAATTTGGATCGACGCCAAGTTGCGCCAATTTGCTATTTTCCATCTCAATATATATTTTTTCCGTTTGTACGCCAATTAAATCTGCCTTCTTAACATTTTTGATTCCAAGCAGCGTTCTGCGCACTTGTTCCGCTTTTTCTCGCATTTCTTCATAGCTGTACCCATCAGAAGTAATGGCATAAATGCAGCCAAATACATCGTCAAAACGGTCATTGAAAGAAGGACCTACGATCCCCTGAGGAAGTGTGCTTTTCATGTCGTTTACCATATTGCGCACTTCCAGCCAAGTAGGCCGGACGTCTTTTTCATTCACTGTATCTTTTAAAGTGACATAAATAACAGCTTTTCCCGGTTGGGAATAACTTCTTAGATAGTAAATACCCGGCACATCCTGCAGTTTTTTTTCAATTTTGTCAGTAACTTGTTCTTCTACCTGAAAGGCACTGGCTCCTGGCCAGGAAACAGATACAATCATTTGACGAATAACAAAATCAGGATCTTCCATTCTTCCCAACTGCTGATATGAGAGGATTCCCATGATAAATGTCACCGCTACCAAGAAATAAACTAATTGCTTGTGATTCAGTGCCCACTGGGTTAAATTCAGGTTCTTCATTTGCGCACCTTCTCTCCTTCATGCAGCTTTTGAACTCCTGCCGTAACAATAACATCTCCATCCTGGAGTCCTTCCAGAACTTGAACCTTATTGTCTCCAAAAGAACCGACCTTGATTGGACGCAAGGTTACCACTTCATTGATAATCACCCATACATGTGGGATATCTCCAGTCTGGTAAATAGCCGAAAGAGGAATAAAGGAGACTGGCTGATCGCTGGATTGGGCAACTATCATCACATTGGCTGTCATCCCTAAGTTGATATCTGCAGGAGGATTGATTAAACTAATACGTACTTTATACGTCCGAGAGACCTTATCGGCAATTGGTGAAATCTCTCTAATATTTCCTTGGACCGATACATTCGGTAAGGCCCAAAAGGCAACTTGAATTTGCTTAGCCTTACGCAACTCATCCACTCGATTCTCAGGAACACTAATCTCAATCTCTCTCTCTCCATCCTTAACTAAGGTAAGTACCGTCTGGCCTGCGCCCACTACCTGGCCTGCTTCCACGCCGATACTGGAAACAACACCGCTGCTATCAGCAACTAATGTGCTATAACCTAGCTGATTACTGCCCTGGGTATATTGAGCGGCAGATTGACGAACAGCAGATTGAGCAACCTCATAATTATTTTGATACTGATCCAACTGGGCACGACTGATTGCCCCCTGTTCAAAGAGAGTACGATAACGCTCCAGATTTGTTGCAGCTAATTGCATCTGAGACTGAGCGGAAGAAACTTGAGCCGAAGAAATATTGACATTTTGCTGAATGTCTTTAGCATCAATTTCCATTAATGCATCTCCAGGACTCACTTTGCTGCCAAGATCAACATTTCTTTTTATAACTTTCCCACTTACTTGAAAAGCAAGCTGAGTCTCATAACGACCGCGAACTTCACCAGAATAATTTGCACTTTGCCCATAGCTGTTTATTTTGACCGTTTCAGTGCGAACTAACGGTATGTCCTCTGTCGTTGTAGCAGCCTTTGAACAACCAGCTACTAGTATCGATATAATACTTAAAAATGCAATAGTATTTAAGAGACTTTTTTTCACGTAAATTACCTCCAATTGTTACTGATAAACTATTTTAGTGTTATGGTTTATGCAGGGTAAGACATAACACTCAACCTAACCATAATAAAAATTGATAGCCGCTATCTCTTCACAAGTGCATGAACAATAAAATCAATCAATACATCTGTGTAATACTCTTGTTTATCTTGATCTGCAAGAAATTGTCCCGTTCGCATATAACTAAATGATTGGAAAAGCTTGATACCAGCATAAGCTACTACCTTTTCATCCACTTCTCGAAAAATGTCTTGTTGTTTTCCTTCATTAATAATTTCAGCAATACGAGAAATAATTTCTTGATCAATCAGTGTGTGATACTTTCCACTCAGAAAGGCCGAAAATAAAGCATCATCATTTTTTAGTATCCTGGTTACAAAGTTATCTTTATTGAAGTAAGATATTGCATTTCTAATAAGGTGAGTTAATCTCTCTAACGGATCAGCTATTTTACAGACTTGAGAAAATATAATTTCTACAGTTTCATGACATTCCCTTGTTATTAAACAAGTAAAAACATCCTCTTTATCTTTAAAATGCTCATAAATTGTTTTTTTAGAAATTTTACAATCCCTACTGATTTCATCCATCGTCGTTTTTTTAAAACCAAAACGATCCAATCGTTCTTTGGCCTTATCAAGAATATTATTTTTTATATCTTCCATAATGATCACCTGCTGATTTAATTGATTTTTATAAGAGATTCCCCACGAACCTCACCACTCATAAACTATTATAGTGTTTCAGTTTCCAAAAAGCAATAACTAAATCAGAAATAATGCGCCTAAAGTTCGACAATAGATAATCAATTGAACAAAGGCAGGTCGTTAACGTAACTCCTGCTATACAATGCTTCTCATATCTTTTTCAACATGAAAGGGATCTTCACATAGGACCTTCACATTGACCTCACATTTCATACACCCTAAGCATAGAATAAATTAAGTTGTATCATTTTCAGCTATGCTACTACGATGCGACTGCAATGCTTGGAGGTGTCTTTGCGCGCATGAAAAATCCTAATCAAAATATTTTTCTTCGTCAGGAAGTTGGTCCAACTGGCCCCACGGGAGCAACGGGGGCAACGGGACGTACTGGTCCCACTGGTGCGACAGGCCCTACTGGCACTACTGGAGTTACAGGATCTACTGGCTCTATTGGCCCTACTGGCGCTACAGGACGTACTGGTGCAACGGGTGCCACTCAAATTGGGCCTACTGGTTCCACAGGGATTACAGGCTCCACTGGTGCAACTGGTTCTACTGGCGCTACGGGACGTACCGGTGCAACAGGTACTACGGGAGCAACTGGTCCTACGGGTACAACCGGAATAACTGGTGATACTGGATCTATTGGTCCAACTGGTACTACGGGACGCACCGGTGCTACAGGTACTACGGGGGCAACTGGCCCTACGGGTACAACCGGAATAACTGGTGATACTGGATCTATTGGTCCAACTGGTGCTACGGGACGCACCGGTGCTACAGGTACTACAGGAGCAACTGGTCCTACGGGTACAACTGGAATAACTGGTGCTACTGGCGCTACTGGTGCTACTGGCGCCACTGGCTCTACTGGTTTAGTTGGCCCCACTGGACCGCAAGGTTTGTTCGCATATGGTTATATCTTCAACACAGATCCTCAAGTCGTCCCATTAGAAACAGATATAACATTTAGCAGTAATGGAAACCTTATTAATATTTTCCATACTGATGAGACAGCCGAAATTATCATCGGCAGTGCAGGGACTTATGCCGTATGGTATTTGGTAGCAGGTGTAGAAGCAAATCAATTTACATTATATCAAAATGGTGCTCCTGATGGCGGAAGCATCTATGGAGCTGCAGCTGGCAATCAACCAAATCCAGGTATGATCATTATCACAGCAGCTGCTGGTGATGAACTAACCTTAAGAAATCATTCTAGTGCAACACCAGTTACCTTACAAACGCTAGCAGGTGGATCACAAATCAATGCGAATGCTTCTATTCTAGTTATAAAATTAAGCGACAGCATCTAAGGCGATTCTATCACGCAGTTGGTCTAACTTACTATATAACACATATAGTATATAGATACTATATTCCCATCTAATGGGGTGCAATTGTTGAAAGGATATAAAGAGATACCAGATGAATCCTTCTTGTATGACTTAAGTCCAGAAGAAATAACCTTACTTTTTTATCTATTAGGCATTGCTATCTCACAACCCTTAACAGTCGATGAAATTAGTCTTTTAGCAAATGGTTTATTTCAAACAGCACAAGTGATGTTTGTCATTGCAGCCCAAAGATCCTTAGTGAATGACGCCATCAGCGCACAGCAGGACAAGGAAGAAAAAAATCTACTGAAAAATTGGAAATAGAAGTCAAGAAATTACAAGGCCAAATTGAAGATTTACAAAAACAAATTAATGAATTAAGAAGATAATCAGATAGACCGTACAAGTTTTTTTGCTTGTACGGTCTATCTGATTTATATATACTACATCTTATTTACACCATTTGATAATGCTGGATGCCCAGGTTAAACCTCCGCCAAATCCTGCTAACGCAACAATATCACCCGATTTAATTGCTCCCGATTTTACAGCCTCATCAAGAGCAATTGGAATGGAAGCTGCCGAAGTGTTTCCATACTTATTGATGTTTACAACTACTTTATCCATTGGCATACCAAGTCTTTTTGCTGCGGATTGTATAATGCGGATATTTGCTTGGTGAGGCACGAGGTATGTGATGTCACTCGCAGCAAGATTTGCATTCTTCAATGCCTTAAGAGTCGTTTCCCCCATTACCTTGACAGCAAATTTAAAAACCTCATTTCCGTTCATATGAATAAAATGTTGTTTCTGCAATATGGTATCATTAGTTGCAGGATGACGTGAACCACCAGCCGGTATTTTCAGAAGATCTGCACCACCGCCATCTGCTCCCATATCCACTCCTAAAATACCATAGCCTTCTGGTGCCTCACCTAAAATTGCAGCTCCTGCTCCATCACCAAACAGCATCCCCGTATTACGATCGCTCCAATCCGTAAATCGAGACAGGGTTTCTGCCCCAATTACTAAGACTTTACGATACATGCCTGCTTTGATAAATTGGCTGCCGGTTATCATGGCATATAGAAAACCAGAACAAACTGCAGAAATATCAAATGCAGCAGCGTTTACCGCTTTGATCTTCTCCTGCACTACACATGCAGTTGACGGAAATGCCATATCCGGCGTCGCCGTTGCTACAATGATTAAATCGATTTCTTCTGGGGAAAGCTTAGCATCCTCTAATGCTTTTTGGCCTGCTTTAGCAGCCAAATCTGATGTCGATTCATTTTCTGCCGCAACACGCCGTTCATGAATCCCTGTACGCTCAACAATCCATTGATCAGAGGTATCCATTCTTTCTTCCAAATCCTTATTCGTCATGGTCCGTTGCGGCACATAAGACCCTAGCCCAATAATGCCAACGTATTTTTTATTCATTCCATAGCCCTCCCATTGTAAAACTATTAGGTGATTCTTAAAAATGCCTACATCTACCCCCTATTATAGCACCTGGTATTAATACCAGGCAATATATTTTACTATATACTTACAATCATGCCCTGAATGGCGAAATACTGAGTCATAAATGGCACCAGATATTCTCTGATACCTGGTGCCATCCAATTTGGTTCTTATATTAAATTTCCCTCTTCTTTTCTTTCTATTCGGCAAGCCAGGCACCCATTCGCCTGGATTCTTCTATTTTTTCCCTTTGCTTATATAAATCTTCTGGCTTACGTGTTCCTCCAGCGATGAGGATTTTATAAAGGCCAAAACCAAGGAAGGAAAGATTCTTACCCATATGTTCAAAGTAGTGGTGAAACATAGAAGTATCAGGTCTGCCCTGCGTGACTGCCAGCAAGACCTTCTTGCCGGGAGCTAAGTAACTGGAATAATCCGGTTTTAGGAAGGGGTACAAACGATCAATCACCTGTTTCAATTGTGCTGTCATTTGCCACATATATACGGGTGTAGCAAAAATGATGCCACTGGCAGCAGCTATTTCATTATACAATTCCTGCATATCATCCTGCAGGATGCAGCTGTGGCTTTCTCCTTTACAGGCGTAACAACTCTGACAGCCTTTTATATTCATACCATTAAGGTAATAAGACCGAATCACAGCCCCTTGCTCACTTGCCGCCTTACTGATTTCCTCGGCCATTGCAGCTGTGGAACCTTGCTTACGAGGACTGCCATTAAGAACAAGGATTTTTTGCATACTTATATACCTCCGATCATCTAATCTTCTTTGCAGGACATTTGGTGTGATCAGTAAACCACAAGCATTTTCTTATTGATCCGCCACAGTTGCGGCATTGCTGGACAGGCTCCTTGGCAAGAACCTTATTCGCCCAGTTCTCATCAGCAAAGATTCCTCTGCCTACTGCTGCAAAATCCACATAATCATTTTCAACTAAGAAATCTGCCTGCTCACCAGTAAAGATTTCAGACACGGCAATAACGGGAATCGTGACATGTTTTTTTATCTCGCTGCCGTTGAATACAATCGTACTGCATTTAAAGCCAGCAGGAACATTATTTTTAGGCTCTTCCATACCAAAAGAGATATGAAGGAGGTCAATCCCAGCCTCTTCGAAAGCTTTGGCAGCATCGATTGCTCCTGCTACATCAGGAATATTACCACCCATACGAACACTAACAATGGAATCTTCACCAACAGCTTTACGAATTTGATCCATTATCTCCATTAGAAAACGCATTCGATTTTCTAATGATCCGCCATAGCTATCGGTTCTTTTATTGAAGGTTGGGTCTAAAAATCTACATAGCGTATACCCATGAGCAAAGTGATATTCAACTCCATCAAATCCTGCTTGTATTGCCTTTGCAGCAGCTGCAATACAGTCGCTTTGCATCTTATGAATCTGTTCTTGTGATAATTCATTGATGTCTACATCTCCACAGGAAAGCTGCATCATTACAGTAGAACCATAGCTATGGCAGTTTTGGGTAATCTTCTCCAGAGGTTTCATCTGTTCGTCACTCCAAACCCCAAGCTGCTCTGCCGCCCCTGTAACACGAGTTGCTTGTACAATGATCAAACCGGTACCGCCTTTTGCTCTTTTGGTATAGTGATCAACATATTGTTCACCATACATACCTCCATTATCGCCTTTAAAAGAAAAACAGACCATCGGCGGCATAACAATTCTGTTTTTTATTTTCTTTCCTCTTATAATGATCTCGTCGGAAATGTTGACCATACATGCATACCCCATTTCTATATAATATGTATCACAAATTATATATACTATCATATCAATTCACAAGTACACACTTATATGTATCAAAGTATCTTTTATATACCACAATTAATTTATGCTTTATACTGCTGCATAAATACTCAAACATGCTGTAAAGATAACCCCTTTTCTCTTCTGGCAGCATCAATGATCTTTTGTATAAAGCCAATTTTGGAACGGGTAAATTTTGCTATATTGCTGCCATTTTTTTTATTGAAACGTTTTTCAACTTCACTATATTCAAAAGCAAGTTCAGGATGCTCTCGTAAGTAATCACGCAGCAAAAATTCATTACGCAAGTAAAAATCATCATCATAAGGAAGAATGTGTAAATTATGTGTCCAAACACCATTCTCATATTTTTTAAACAAATATCGATCATTCATGTCAATTTGCATATAACTATATTCCTTTAAGCTGAACATCGATTGATAGAAGTCAAATCCTCTAAAAGGAACAACACCAATCAGAATAGCAATGACCGATTTTGCTTCTTGCTGAGGAATCGCTGTGCTCCCTACATGCTCAATAGCTACTGCATGAGAGCCAAGTATCATCCGTATATTCTTCTTTTCTTTTTCAAAAGCTTGTCCCCAATCCCAGTCACATTCCATAACTTTCATTGCATTTGTCATATAATCTCCTCCAAATTGTAGCCATTATTTTGTCAAATATTTCCTTTTATTATATTTTCCATTAAATACCAAAATTCCTGCAGAGTTAAGACTAATTTGAAAGACTTTCTCATAATATATTAAGTTAGAAGAATAAAATTGCATTGTGATCTCTCGAATGAAAAGATACAACTTAAAGGATAATATTAAAAAAAACACAAAATATGAAAACAGCAGTACATTGGGTATTGACAATCGTATGTGAAAACATTATAATCGTAACAATACTATATATGATATTGGTGATGACGGAAAAAAGTAATTGTGTCCTTTTCATACAGAGAGCTAGTGGCTGGTGTAAACTAGTTGAAAATACACAATGAAGTTCCTTCCCGAACTGCAGGCTGAAACTACAGTAGGTCTTGCCGTATTGTCTACGTTACAGACATAGAGCTGATCTTATGATCGAACTAGGGTGGTACCGCGGTGATTCGTCCCTTATACGGTATCGCTTTTTATTTTGTCTAAGATCAAATTTGGGTGGTACCACGGTCACTATCGTCCCTCTTTTTAGAGGGGCGTTTTTTCTTTTATAGCCGGCATAAAAGAAAAGATCTGAAAAACACGTTATAACTTAAGGAGGTTTACACATGAATATTCCATTTCTAATTGTATGTATATACATTCTACTGCTCTTTATTATTAGTTTTTTTGCTAGGCGAAGGTCAGCTGGCAATGCCGCCAATTACATCCTGGCGGGCAGACAGCTTACAACTCCGTTAATTACCGTATCCATTGTAGGTCTTGCCGTTGGTGGAGCATCGACCATTGGTGTTGCAGAACAAGCTTATAAAGTCGGTCTCTCTGCAGGTTGGTACACAACGGCTTGGGGGCTTGGAGCCATCACCATGGGAATGTTGGTTGCCAAAAAATATCGCCAGCTTAACATCACCACGATCCCTGAGCTTTTAGGAAGATACTATGATAAAAAAGGCATGATTGCAGGTATTGCCTGTCAGATACTCATTCAACTCGTCGTTATGTCGCTTCAATACCTGGCAGGCGGCAGTATCCTTTGTGCATTAATGCCTGAAATCTTCACACTCACTACTGGCATGCTTACAAGTGCCGTCGTATTTATTAGTGTTACCATGACTGGCGGCATGTGGTCAGCTAGCCTTTCCAATCTTTTAAACGTATCATTAAAGTACATTGGTATTATCTTAGCTACGATTGTCAGCGTGACACATGCAGGCGGTCTAAAAAACATCGAAGCGCAGCTCCCTGCAAATGTACCCTATCTCAGCTTCTTTGACGGTGTAGGTATCACCGGTATTATCACCTGGATACTTGTATTAGTAACTGTCAACTTATCTTTACAGAGCATCATTCAGATCTCTTTGGGAGCCAAAGACGTTCAAACAGCCCGCCGTGGTTTTGTGATTGGCGGCTTGATGATGCTGCCCATTGGTTTTGTCAGTGCACTGCTGGGCATCATCGCCAAAACCATGTTTCCCGATGTAAGTCCTGCTATGGCCCTTCCAATGACCATCATGGCACTCAACCCTGTATTAGCAGGAATTACACTGGCGGCTTTATGGGCAGCAGATGTATCAACGGCCTGCAGTCTGCTTCTCAGCTCGGCAACTTTGTTTTCTCAGGACATTTATAAAAAGTTTGTCAATCCAGATGTAAGTGATAAAACGTTTCTAGTTGTCACAAAGGCATCCGTACTCATTTTGGGCCTTTTAACCCTGATTCTCGCTATGACCATCAGCGGTATTATTACAACTCTCATGATTGGCCTTAGTCTAACTGCTTCCTTTAGCGTAATTGTCCTCTTTACATTATTCGCCCCTTCTCTTTGCCGCAGAAACGCTGCATTTTATACCATTATGGTAAGCTTAGCGGTTCTAATCCTCTGGCAGACCGTTCCCTCCATCCGTATCTTCCCTCACGTAATTTATCTGGAATGGATTGCGTGTGTCGGAACCTTCCTATTAACGTATCTACTAGATTCAAAGGTTATTACTGCCTCTGAATGTGCATAAGAAAAGCAATGCAAAACGCCTGTCAGGGACTCTACATTCGAGAATTCCTGACAGGCGTTTTTTATTTTCTACATTACATTATTATTTCTTTTTCTACCTTACAAACCCTTAGTCCAAATGTACTATACCATATATCTCTGCCATTTTGTTGTGCGTCCTTATGAGCAGCAAGTTCTCTAAAGACCCTTATGGATTCCAGGGAATCCCAATAGGAAACAGTAATCCCCAATCCACTTGCTTCTCTTTCAGCACCTAGAAATCCTGCCTGCTTTTCAGCAAGACATACCATCTGATCTGCAGTTTCGCGATATCCGTTATCCCCTTCTGTTCTTTGTGATGTAAAAATCACAGCATAGTAAGGAGGCGCAGGTGTTTTAGAAATTGGCATAAATAATCTCCTTTACGTATAAAACACATGATCTTACAAGACCGTTACACAAACCTTTCGTGTTCTAGGGCCATCAAATTCACAAAAATAAATTCCCTGCCAAGTCCCCAGATGCAAACTTCCATTCAATATGGGAATGGTGACAGATGACCCAATCATGGATGCTTTCATATGCGCCCGAGAGTTCCCTTCACCATGCTGATATTCCAGATCCGGTACCATATGATTGAGTGCAAGCAGCATATCCTTTATCACATCTGAATCTGCATTCTCATTAATCGTTACTCCTGCCGTCGTGTGGGAGACAAACACTTGGCATAATTTTTTCTCACCTTGCTTTTGCCTCAATAAATCTGCCACCTGACCAGTAATATCAATAAATCCCTCCCGGGGAGTGTGAATCGTAAATTCTTTCAGCATTGTAAGCCTCCAATAACTCATAGTGACATATTTTTAGCGAATCAGGCCACAAAAACACAAAGGGCACAAAATGTTTTATTTTCTAAAAGGCAGTTTATCAAAAGCTACATTCAAAATACGCTTCATTACTGATTCTGGACCAGAAGGATCATATTCTTTTCCAAAAGCACTGGATATACGATCTCTTCTATCCGAATACTTCCAAACATTTTTCCAAGTACGAGCATCAACAATTCGAAATCGCAGATCGGCACTATCGTAAATCCGATAACCAGCATCATAATGAACAACAACGGATCTTGGAACTTCCATCCAGCCGGAATACGCTTTTCCATCGGCTGTTACGCCGCCATATCGAACTCTGTCAATAACAGTCTCCGTTGTATAATACGAATCATAATGTTCGTAGAACCAGCCAAAATCGTGAACCTCAGTAAATAATACAAGGTCAGCATATTTAGGTATTGCTTTAATTAGATCTTCCGACAATTCCGATCCTATTACAGCATCAACTGGAGTATTAGGATCAGCCTTTATTCTTTCAATTATGTAAGGCAAAGTAACATAGTGAAACCCAGTTACCTTTTCCCATCTGCTTGTCAGCATCTCCTCAATCTTCATATGGGTATCCGGATAGTTGTGAAATTGATTTTTGTCGCTACTATCAAATCCATCATACAGAAATTTAGTATCCATAATTAGAATTGTTCTCACTTTTGTAAAATCGTAAGCGTTCTCCTTCCATTCGGTCTGCTTTGCTAAGGCTATTGAAGAAGTTCCAGAAAGAATACATATCATTACAATAAAAATCTTTATTGCAGTACTCATACTATATTCCTCCCTGTAAAATGACTGATTTATATATTTTTATTTCTATTATAAAGGAGAATGGTAATAATTAAAATCATTTTATCCAATGATTCCCTGGCTATTTCTCTTCATAATACTGAAGCAATTCCGTAACCGTTACAAACTCATAGCCCCGCGACTCCAGACTCTCGATAATAAACCAAAGAGCTTCCGGCGTCGTAGATGGATATTTTCCATCATGAAGAAGAATAATGCTTCCCGGCTTAACTTCTTTGCCCACCAAATCCACAATTTCCCCCACAGGGGGAGAAGGAGAACGCCAGTCGACCGGATCAATTGTCCAAAGAATCGTACTGTATTCACTCTCCCTTGCAATCTTGATAATTTTCTTATTACTAATTCCCCCCGGCGGTCGAAAAAGTGTTGGTTTCGGTGCCACTTCTAAAATTTCTTTTTCTGCATTTCTTAATTCTTCTTCAACCATCCCTTCGTGTAAACTCGTTAGCGTGGGATGACTATAGGTATGGTTACCGACTTCATGACCTTCTGCGACCTCTTGGGATATAAGATTGGGGAACCGCTTCACCTGTTCTCCCACTACAAAGAAAGTCGCTTTTATATTTTTTTCTTTCAATATATTTAATATTTCCGGCGTAGTGGTATTAACAGGCCCATCATCAAATGTTAACGCGACGACTTTGCGAGAAGTAGGTACCTTCCAAATCACATCGGATATATCAATTAAATGATCTTCTACCTTTCCAGCTAACAATACTGTAAAAAAAAAGAAAACCCCAAATAACATTCCTCTGCGTATTTTCATCAGTTACTCCTTTTTACAAAAGTAAATTTCTGGTAACGTTTCATCAACTCTACTATGTTTATACGCATGATGATAAAAAAATATACTACGATCGAATGATATAGTGCTACACTAAGAGCTGCTCTCAAATGGAGCAGCTCTTAGTGTAGCACTATATCAGTACCTCTTTATGCTTCTACAAGCCCTAAAAACTTTAGGAGATAGATAACTCCGATAAGGAGTGCTATATTTTTAATTTGATGTAATTCATGAATATTCATCTGATCACCTAATTCCCTCTGATTTGATTTGTATTCTTCTATTTCTTCCTAAGAATAGCATATATCATTTTGGCAATGATTACCTCTACCCAAAGGTATAGTTTTCCATTTTTTTGAGCCCCGCCAACAGAATCAAGCAATTTTTTAACAAACACGATGCAAGTCATAAGCACTCGAGACAGATTTGTATACTTCAATCTCTAGAGGTATTAAACAATAAAATAGGCAAAAAGTTCAGTTAGAACTTTTTGCCTATCAAAAGTAAATTTTATATTCTTTGTTATCCTTTATTTATTGACAGGCTGCCTCATTCTCTTTACAATAAAATTGCCATGCGTGCATATACACGGCAAAACGCTGTAACATTTGATAAGAAAGGTAATTATTCAATGAGAAATAATCATGAGCATCCTAATAAACCCAGCCCTTGTAATTGCTTGAACATAAGAAGAGCCTCAAGAGCTGTTACTCATTTTTATGATACGCTTCTGCAACCCAGCGGGCTTACCATTAGTCAATTATCCTTATTAAAGCATCTTAAGCAGGTCGAGCCGATCACGATCAGCCAATTGGCTGATGTCATGCGTATTGATCGAACAACATTGAATCGGAATATGAAGCCATTAGTAGATCAAAACTTGATAACAATCACTCCTGGTCAAGACCCCAGAACGAGACAAGTGGCGATGACTCCAAAAGGAACAATCATCACAAACAATGCTTCAAAGCATTGGGATAAGGCCCAAGCCTCTATTAAAAACTATTTGGGAGAGGCCGATCTCGCCATATTAGTTAAATTGCTTTCAAAACTAGAGGCATTAGTCCCTTATAAAGGCTAACTGCATTATTCAAAGGGATATCGTATTCCCCATCGGGATCGAACTTCATCCATGATTTCCATGACATCTATGGATAATTCCATGGTATCCATTTTTGCCTTGTTCAAGATGCACTGATTCATGTCTTCCACTTCATATACCAATGCTTTCTCTGTTTTTCCCGCTTCAATCACTTCTACTTTTCCGTCTAGATAATGTACCACAGACTCTGATGCTCTTGGGAAATTATCAACTATAATAAACCCTGATTCTCCTGCTATAATGCCTCTTTTGGGCATTTTTGCTCTCATCGTCAGAGAAATCACTGCCATTTCATCCTTAGCGTTTTTAAGCAGAATGCCAGACTGCTCGTCTACACCCGTTTCAAACTTTTTCATAGTCGTCAATACCTCATAAGGCTGACTGGAAAGGAAGTATCGAGCAAAAGACAACGCATACGTCCCAATATCAAGAAGTGCCCCCCCTGCCAAGTCTTTACTAAAAAACCGATTGGTAACATCGTATTCTTTGCAGCTTCCAAAAGATACCTCAATCATCTTAAGTGTACCAATATTCCCAGACACAATAAAATCACGCAGCTTTTTAAATAATGGCATGTGATACACAGTCATAGCTTCTGCAACCACTAAATTTTTTTGCTCTGCTGTAGCAGTGACTTCTCTTAATTGCCTGCTATTCACTGTAATAGCCTTTTCACAAAATACATGCTTATTGTTATTAAGGCTCTTCATTATGAATTCATAATGATTACTATGAGGTGTTGCAATATAAACCACATCAATTTCAGGATCATTCAGCATTTCTTCATAATTGCCATAGACCTTTTCAATCTGATAAAGACTTGCAAAGGTCTTTGCTTTTTCAATATTTCTTGCACCTACTGCGTAAATACTGCCATTCACTTCCTTGATTGCTTTGGCAAAATCCAGGGCGATCACTCCAGGACCTAAAATTCCCCATTTTAATGTAGTCATATGTTCACCTCAAAAAAAGATTTATCTGACGAAATTCTTATATTGCTGCTTTCATAAATTCTAAATGACCACTATCAATTTCTTCCAATTTATACTATTTTTACAATACAATGCAAAATTCCTGCAAAGTAAACAACTTTGCAGGAATTTTATAAGAAAGGAACAGCAGAAAGGACTACTCCTATCTACTTTCGCATAAGATGATTCATCTACTACTATGCAGGGAGTGATTTGCTGTGAAAAATCAAATGAATCATGGGCAACATCCAAAAGAACTGTATTCTTTGCCTGACCCCTATCCTACTCCCAGAGTTATGGGTAAGAACCCTTACTATGCATCGATTCTATTAGAAGACTATGCTGGCGCTTCCGGAGAATTAACAGCAATTCACCAGTATATATATCATTACCTTACATTGGAACAATGTCATACCAAGATCGCAACACTTGCACACCAAATCGCCATCGTTGAGATGCATCATTTAGCCTTATTAGGTAAAGTCATTTGCTTACTTGGTAACTATCCAGTCATGCACAGCAATGATCATGGATGTATGCGATTTTGGAATGCTGATTTTGTATACTACGGAGATACCGTCTATGATAAATTATCATCAAATATGAAGCACGAAAAGGATGCAGTCCAAAATTACAGAAGGCACCAGCATCTTATTGATGATCCTTTTATTCAAGAATTATTGGAGCGTATTATTCTTGATGAAGAACATCATTTTCAATTGTTCAAAACATGTAGAGATGAATACTGCACTACTTTCTCTGATTAGCTGTATATATCTTCTGTACATACTTCTATGCCTTTTTCTTTAAGCATCTTAGTAAAAATGCCATCACCAGAAATCAAATTTCCTGAAAATGTACCATCATAGATCCGCCCAGTGCCACAAGTAGGTGACTTGGATTTTAATATTGCTTTCTGGCACCTGCTTGCTACTGCGATTTCTAGGCCCATTTGGGCACCCGCCCTATATCGATCGGTCTGATCATCACCAGTTAAAGTGATGATCTTTCCTTTATATAGCTCTACCGGAGGACGAGGTGTCGGCAGTCCAGCAAGAATTTCAGGACAGATTGGTATAGCCTTTCCTTGTATTACCATTTCCATAATTGAGGGAACTGCGTAGGATGAACCATTATATCTACATTGAACACCTGCCAAACAAGCACTTACGATTATCATTCCTATCTTGATCCTTTTCATCTAAATTCGTACCAAGTTGTACTATTTCCTATTATAATACAAAACTCCTCCACGGTCTAAATCCTGTATTATTATCGCAAGAAAAATTAACGCATCTAAAAGTTTCATTATTTTTATTCTTTTTTATAGAGCAGCTCATACTTCCCCTGACTGGCAGGGGATGAGAGACTCTTTGCACCTGGCTGCTGGGGAGAGAAGGAAAGAAGTCGTGTGGAGTTCATTACTACTGTCAGGGTACTTGCATTATGCAAAACAGCTGCGATAAATGGTGAAATCAATTTCGCGGAGCCAAGCCCTAGTCCAATGATATTTGCTCCAATAGCAAATAGAAAGTTCTGCCTGATAATTTGTAAGGATTTTTTACCAAGGCGAATAATTTCCACAATTTTTTCTGGATTATCTTCTCGCAGAACAATACCAGCAGTTTCAATTGCTGCATCCGCCCCTCCGATCCCCATAGCAATGCCAACATTGGCAAGAGCCAATGAAGGAGAGTCATTAATTCCATCTCCGACCATCCCCACCACATATCCCTCTTCCTGCAAGGATTTTATAATATTAAATTTATCCTGTGGGAGCATGTTGAACCAGAACTTCTCCAGTCTTAAAAGATTAGCGATCTCCTTTACCCCTGTATCTGCATCTCCAGAGACAATTCCAATGTCTGTAATCCCCTCTTCTCTAATGCTTCGAATTGCATTCTCTGCATTTGGGCGGAGAGAGTCTACGATCACAATGACTCCAATAAGAGTCATGCTGCGAGCTACATATACAAGCGTTGCACTTTCAGTCTTGTTCTGCATTGCAAAAGGAATACGTGGAGGAATTTTTATTCCCATCTGACTTAAGTATGAAAAATTTCCAACATGAACAACTGCACCATCGATTGTGGCCCTTACACCACGACCAATTGCCATTTCACTGTCAGGAATACAGGGTAAATCAATCCCTTGCTCTTTTGCAGCGTCTTTAATTGCATTCGCCAATGGATGATTTGCATTCGCCTCTGCTCCGGCGGCTAAGGCTAAAATAGAATTGGCATCATATTCTTTATGGGTCGGAACGATGTTAGCAACGGCAGGTTTTCCTTCTGTCAGCGTACCGGTCTTATCAAATAGTAAAAAATTTATTTTTCCTGCTTCCTCTAAATAACGACCGCCTTTTACTAAAATTCCCCGGCTGGCAGCGTTCCCAATCGCAGCGCTAAGAGCAGTAGGCGTAGCAAGTCCTGCGGCACAAGGACAAGCAACAATCAAAATCGTCATCGTTCTTCTGATATCCCCAGTTAACAAAAACACAAGCAATGCCAAAAGAAATGAACTTGGAATGAGACGAGCAGAATAAGTATCTGCCATTTTTTGTATGGGAGCTTTAGAATGGGCTGCTTCTTCGACAAGATGTATCACACGAGCAACAGATGTTTGATCTCCTACTTGTTCTGCCTTAACATACAAAGTTCCCTGTTCAATTGTAGAACCAGCCAATACCTTATCACCAACTTGCTTAAGTACAGGTACAGGCTCTCCCGTTAATGCTGCCTGATTGATTACCGCTTCACCGTTCACAACGATTCCGTCTACCGGAATCTTGCTGCCAAGTTTAATGGATACAATATCGTCTTGTTTTAATTGAGAAATGGGTATGATGACCTCCTGCCCATTTACAACAATCCATGCGTCTTTTTGATTGCCTTCCAGCATACTCCGAATGGTACGACGCGACCGGTCCAGTGTAAGCGTTTCGATCAAGGTGCTGAGGTTTACCAGCCAAACAACCACTAGGCCGGTAGCTCCTTCTCTTAACAATATCGACAAAATAATGGCCGTTCCGATCAAAATCTCATTATTTAAAACTCGGCGCAGAACAAGATTCTCGGTACCACTGCGTAATATGGGAAAAGCAGTAATAAATGTCACTAAACTGGTTGGACTCAATACATCAACAGAAAGTGGTCCTGGACGAAACAGATAACGAAACAGATGATAAAGCAATGTTAAACCGCCAATAGCGACTAAAGCAATCTGAGTAGGAATGGACACATCTTCTACTTCAAAAGGCTTTGCCTTCTGCCTTCTTAACATCTCGGGCTTAGAATCCTGTTTACTGAACTGTTGCAAAAAGGACCACAAAGCGCTTTCAGACGTCATAGCCTGACTATATTGGATCAAGATCTTACCCGATTTAGGATTTGCGCTGCATTCTTGAATCCCTTTTTGCTTCCTTAAAAGTACTTCAAGCTGTGAAGCAAACTTAGGATTTTGTTTTATTCTGGAATGATATATGCGAATACGCCCAGGCATTTTGTGAACAATTTGTAGGTATGGTGCAGCCAAGCAAGGTTTCCCCCTTTTAGGTATTTATTTCGATGACCCAGTCGCTCTCTGGGAACTCTGTGCCCTATACTACAAGAAAAAAACGATTCTCTAATAAACGCAAAAAAATCCCAGACACTGGGATTTTAAAGTGTCTAGCAGGATTAGCACCCACTAGAATGTATTATGTGAAATACAAGTTTTTATTATACTGCTGCTTCTGTAATCGAAAAATAGGACTTTTGCTTAAGGGTTAACAGCTGCTCACGGACCTGCTTTATGATTAAGCGCTCCCAATCATGGAGGAAATTCAAAATACATCCCTTAATTCGTTCAGAAAGGTCAAGCAATGCTGATTTCAATTGCTGCTTACTGGAACAACCTAAGGTCTCCATGGCGAATGTTGCTACATCAACCTGAAACGGAAATATACCTTTTGTGACCGATCTCAACGAATAACTGCAAGCTTTGTTGCCCAAGAATTCAACACAGCGGGTAGCTCGTAATGTAGAGCGATGTTCATGAACTGCAGGCAGTAATGACCTGAGAGAAAGAGCGGGAAAAGGTCCTTGCAATGCTAAATTTTTTTCGTATGAAAAACCATGGTCTTTCACCTTTTCATTAAGCCTATTAAGGAGACAATCTAACATTTTTCCTTTTTGCAGTTCTAACAAAACCCCAGGCCATACAAGGGAATTGTGGCAAAACAAAGAATCCGCCAACTTATGAATTTCTAAAGAAGAAATCTTTGAACGGATCTGGCAAAATTCCCCTCGTATATCGTTTACGCATTCAAGATGCAATGCTTCAATTGGTTTTATATATATTGACATAGGCATAACTCGCCTCCTGATGATAGCAATTATCATTATCACTATTATTGATTATACTATAGAAAATTATACGCAGTCAATATAATTATATAAATAATCTTAATGGAAAAACGTATATAACATGGATAAAGATGGGAACAATACTAAGGATTATACATTGCATATTTTTTGAAAGGTAGGGTTATAATGTCCGATATAGAAACAGGGTCATATAACGAATATGAAATAAAGTCTAAAGTTAAGCAAAGCAGAGGACAACTTCTTCGTGCGAGAGCCATGGAAACGTGCTGTGAGGATACGACCTTAGGACTAGAACAAGTCTTTGAGGCGAAATTATCCGCCATACGTATATATGAGCAGAAATTAAACACAGTTACTGATCCCTATGCACGTAAGGCATTGATGCAAATGATACGCAAGGAGCGTAAAGAACTGCTGGAATTGGCAGAACTAACTGACTTAGTAGAAACAGGACCTGGAATGAATGGATTAGCTAGAAGAAAACGCTGCTTTAATCACGAAATAAAAATGCGTACGGGACACAATGTGACCTTTTGGATTGGTGCTGTTGTTGTTGCAGCTGCATTGATGCCGAGTGTTAGAGAAAAGCTTCGTCCCTTGGCTGTAAAAGCTGTGCAAGGCGTAATCGGATTAACAGAGCAGGCACAGGGAGTTTTCAGCGGCGTACGGGAGGACATCGAGGATCTGGTAAGCGAAGCCCAATTTGAACGTTTTAAGGACTCGCTTGATGAGGTCAATGAAGACCTAGAAGAAGCTAGTGAAGAAACCTTCGATACCACCAAAGCTGATCCTAGCTAATCCATTTATCAGGAGGAGAAAGTGGCTATTACGATTGAAATATTACGCCAGAAAATTACAAATGCAAATCGCGAACTGCATGAAGCAATTGATATGAGTATTGAGCTAAGACGGCACTCGCCAGAAATAAAGGGAGAGGTCATTACCATTTGGGAAGAATTCCTGGGACAGTTTTTTGGATACATTAAGAAAAGAAGTAAAGAGTCAAAAGACAATCTACTTGCTGGTATCTCCTGGGCACGTTTAAAGCTTTTTTAGCAGCAGCATATCCATTTACATTGACAGCAGGGAATCATTCCTTGCTGTTGATTCTTTCATTACGATTCGGCAGTCACTTTAGAAATCCATGTTCCATGATTTATTGCCTTTTTCCAGAAGAGTTATTTCAATCTAAAAAGGAGGACGCTTTTCATTGGCGGCAGCAGCTAGTCTTACGACAAGTCAATACAATTTATTGCCAGGACGGTTACGAATATCCATCACATCACTTCTGCAAAACCCTGATTTTGCTCGCTATATAGAAACAAGATTGGTAAAAGAAACATACATTTATTCCGTAACAGCAAATCCATTAACAGGCCGAGCGCTTATTTATTTTCATCCAACGTATATTCGCCTAGCCGAAATTCAGTCATTGATTTTTGCATTAGAGCAACGATATTCGATAGAAAAGCTCTCTATACCCAAGAATGTAAAAATCGGCTCTAAACATTTTCCAGAGCTGATCAAATCACCAGGGACCTACGCCTTAGCAACAGGCATCATTCTAGCAGGACTCATCACCAAACGCTTCTTTACGGGCAAATCTCCCCTGTCCTCTTCCCCGCAAATTTTCAGTTTTGCTGCTCTTGCTACTTTAATTGCTGGCTATCCCGTCTTACGAAACCGTTTTGAAACAGTGGCTAAAAAGCACAATATGAACTATGAATTGCTTTTGTTTTTGCCAACCTTACTACTGCTGACCATACGAGAAAGTATTACCGGATTGTCCGTGCTCTGGTTTGTCCAGTTAACCTATTGGCTTGGCACATCAGCACAAGAAAATTCCCATAAAAGCATATCGAATCTTCTTATGAGAAAGCAGTTGCTGGCACCAAATAGGCCATATGAAGAAAATGAGAACCCCAGTCCGACAGATACGGAATTGGAAAATAACATCTCTACTCACGAAAGTAAAGAAAAAAAATCTTCATCCTCCTTATTGACCGAAAAAATCATATGGTATTCCCTGGGGATTTCAGGAGTTAATTTTATTCTAACAAGAAACTTTATGCGAAGCCTCGCCATATTACTTGCCGGATGCCCTGCTGCAATTTCCCTATCCAAAGACGCAGCAATGCATTCTGCAATCAGGCAAGCAGCCGAAAAAGGAATTTATATAAAGCAGAGTGAAGTTCTAGAACGCCTAGGGGACGTTGATACCGTGTTATTTGAACATGAATGCTATACAGGAAAAGATCGGCTGTATTCTTTAGGTATCAAGGATATTCATGTGATCACCAGTAATCGTGCTGCTAACCAGCATGCTATGCCTCCTGACGATATCGTAAAAAAAATGAACGATTTGCAAGCCCTAGGAAAGAAGATTGCTGTAATTGGAGACGGGAGGAATGACTCTCTCGCCTTTGCAGCCAGTAATGCTGCCATCGTTATGGGCAGAAAAGGAACCGCACAGGCCATTGAAGCTGCCGATATCGTAATTGCCAATGATGATCCACAAAAAGTAGCTGAGATCATCTATCTCAGCAGATATATGAATAAAGTCATTCGTCAGAATGTATCCTTCGCTACATTCTTTAATATAACCGGTGTGGCACTAGCTGCTGCCTCGCTTATCACTCCCATATCCGCGGGATTACTGCTGAATATCAGTACATTGGCAATCATTATGAACTCAAAATGCTCATTGTCTGATAAGGAGCGATTTTGAGTTGCTACGATGATAAAACAGAATAAAAAAAGCAGAAGCACAGAATACTGAGAATCAAATAACACACTCTCAGCTTATTTTGTGCTTCTACAGTTACATCATTGTTTCCCGCAAGAACATATAAGATCTGCCTTCAGCGAATAGCACGACGCCTTTTCGCCTCATCTACAATACTTTTAAATTCAGCTTCAGCCGCTTCTTTCAATGTCAATATTTTGGCAGTCGTAGCAACAGCCATACGGTGCCCTTTTTCTCGAGCTGCGGCACCACGACAATGTGAAATACCTCGAACTTGACGTGCTTCTTCTACAAACGCAGAAGCTCTGGCACTTACTTTTGCTGCTGCATTTTTCACTTCATCTTTAGCAATTAAAGCCCCTTTCGTCACCTTTACTGCACCAGACCGTATATTGCGCCGATCCGAGAGTAAAGCGAGAGCAATACCACCAGCTAACAATAGCAAAAGAGAATTTTTGCTGAATAAACTGGTACCAAATCTCAAAAAATTCATATACATTACACCTCCTCGCACTTATTCTAATTTTCCCGTAGTATGAAAGCTTTATGTATTTTAAATTAAGGATTCATTCCATAATACATTATCATGAATTATCACTACTCTTGTCATCACTTCTAGCCAATATGGAATAAAAATAGTAGGTACATATTGCCACTAGTAATGCCGTCATTGAAAATAAAACGAAATATCCCATATGCTCAGCTACACCGCCCAATATGGCGGCAGAAAGAGCGGTTCCAATATCACCAGCTGCAATCATAATACCTAGAGCGGTTCCTCGATTGGTTTGCTGAATTCGTTCTACCAAAAGCAAAACCAAGGTGGGATAAACAATACCAAATCCTAGCCCGAACAACAGCCCTGAAAGCACCAGTATCATAGGCGAAATAGTAAGCATTAGCAGAACAATCCCTAGCAGCATCGTAATACTCGCGTATATTGCTGCATTTACTAGTCCTAAAATATGACTTATTTTTTGTACAAAAACCCGGGAAAAGATCACCGATATGGCAAAAGCAATGAAGAAAAGAGAGTAAAAATTAACCCCTTTATCAATAGCAGCAAGTGGAATGAAGGTTAGGGCTGCACTAAAGGCAAAACTTGTTGCAAATTGAGTAAGAGTCGTTGCACAAACAACCTTGGACTTCAATACATCCATAAATGGTGCTCGGACAACATTTCTCGCAGCTAGCTGGATTGGCTGAGAACGCCACTTCATCACATTAAAAGCAATCCCGATTAGAAGAGCACTAATGCCAACAAGTGCATAGAACCCCCAATTATCAAAAGCGATCTGAGCCATGCTCATGCTAAGACCAAGGCCACACATGGTAGTTAACGTATACATGGCAATCGAGTTGGAATTCGTTTCTCCTGATCCGATACTGCTGGCAAAAGTAACTGCTCCTGTGCCATAAAAGGCCTGCCCAATACCATAAAGGAATCGTAAAACAAAAAAACCTAGAAAACTTGTGGTCCACCAATAGCCGACAGTTGATAAAATGAGTACAATCTGCCCAAGGAGAATCACTGGACGGCTGCCTTTAGTATCCACTTGAAGACCGATCCATGGCCTTATGATGAGGGAACTCATTGCCGTAGCGCCCATAATAATTCCAATTTGCGTTTCACTTAATCCGCTATTGTGCAAAAAAACTGGTAATACAGGAACCAGTAAGGAAGTACCAAGAATGGTATTGAAATGGGAAATTGCAATACTTTGAAATTGTTTGTTTTTAAAAATCTGAAATGAATTCGCCATGAATAACCCCTTTTAGTCAACGTGACATCTTATATGAAATATTCAATCCTGCAAAGAAAAGTACTTTGCAGGATTCTTTCTTTTATCCTATAGTACCATGCATCACCAAAAACAAGGGAACTTCGCATCTTTTACATCCTTGTCTCGCCTTATAGATTGCTGACCTGTAAGCCCTTTTGAAGCATGACCGAAATAAGCTCCTTATAATTTATCTTATTTTAATGATGTACGATACTAATTATACACCAAACTTACCCCATTACGTATCGATTCAAAGATTAAGGCTTCGATTCCATCTGAAGACGATCAAACTTACTAATGGTATTAACCAGATGATTATTAAAAATCTGACGAGCTATCACCAGCAGCTCTTGAATCATGGGGTCTTGCAGTGAATACGATACTCGTGTTCCCTCTTTGCGGGTTTTAACAATGTTCTTATTGCGAAGAATCGCTAACTGCTGGGAAATAACAGCTCCTCCAACGCCACATAGTGACTGCAGTTCGTTGACGTTCTTATCGCCATCACATAGGATCTCTAAAATATTAATTCGCAATGGATGAGATAAGGCTTTAAAAAAATCAGCCTTAAACTCTTGAATTTCTCTATTCATACTGTTTACTCCTTCTACGCCAAAACCTCTTTTGTCCGTACTTCATAATGATATTTTTAAATTCATATTCAAACCTAACTATATAGTATTAATTGAATATATGATACTATGTAT
>CAMKSY010000004.1 GCA_946415545.1 uncultured Pelosinus sp.
GCCCACGGCAAGTAGGTAAAACAACCATGCTTCAAAAACTAGCTGAGAAAGAAAACATAGGGCGAGAGTATGTTACACTGGACGATTTGACAGAGCGCCAAATGGCGAAGAACGATCCCAAGATGTTCTTGCAAATCCACAAACCGCCAGTATTTATTGATGAAGTACAGTATGCACCAGAGCTATTTACCTATATCAAAATACACGTTGACCAAAACAAACGAGCTGGTGACTTTTGGTTAACTGGTTCGCAAGTATTCAAATTAATGGATGGAATGCAGGAATCACTTGCTGGACGTGTTTGCCTACTACATATGGCTCCCATGTCGCAGGCGGAAATCTGCGGTGCTGCCACTGCACCTTTTGTGCTTGATTTGGAGCAGTTGTCACAGCGAGTAAAAGAGCGTACCTCTATTGATACCCCTGCACTTTATGAACGTATATTCAAAGGCGGTATGCCTGCTCTTATCAGCGGGCAGTATAGCGATTATCGATCAGTTTATTCCAGTTACATCAGTACTTATATAGACCGTGATGTAAAAGAGCTTTCCGGTTCTATAGATTCGCTCAAGTTTATGGATTTCATCACTGCTGCTGCGGCTTTGTGCGGACAGATGATCAACTATAAGACTATTGCTGACGCTGCTAGTATTGACCAGATGACCGCTAAGAAATGGCTAGGAATTTTAGAGAGACTGGGTATAATATTTTACCTCCACCCATATTCTAACAATATGCTTAAACGCATGGTAACTAAACCAAAGCTCTATTTCTATGACTGCGGGTTGGTGGCATACCTGACCAAATGGAGTAACAGTGATACCTTGATGAACGGTGCCATGAGTGGTGCGATTCTTGAAAATTTTGTGGTATCTGAGCTTGTCAAGAGCTATCAGAATTGCGGCTGGGAAGCCTTTATTTATTACTATCGGGATAAGGATACTAAGGAAATTGATATTCTACTAGAGGATAGCGGCAAGCTGTACCCTATGGAAATCAAGAAAACTGCCACTCCACAAAAGCAACTTACTCGTGTGTTTGGCGTGATTGACAAGGCTACTTTAGAACGTGGTACAGGAGCTGTGCTTTGTACAACGGATAGGCTGTCGGCATTTGATAGCCAAAATTTGATTGTACCTATTTGGGGGATATAAATAAAAATGCCTTTGGCCGTTACCTAGGTAACGACTAAAGGCATTTTGTATTATTGGGACGATGAGGCTTACGTGAAGGCTCCGTTGGGGCAGCTTATCTTTACCAGTTATTCAATATAAAATTTTGTCAGTCTGATATGGCATAAATTTAAAACAACTTCTACAATATTTTTTCTTCAGCCTATATAATATCACAGATCTACTGTGGATTTTGATGACACATTTCGCTTTTGTAGGTATTCAGAAAAAGTTGCGGTTGGCATCATTCTGCGTCGTTTAATCATATTACCCCATATTGTATTTCCAGTCGCCTCGTCAATAAATCCAGATTCTAAAGACATAGCTAAAATATCTGCTGTTGTCACATGATTCAAGGCATATTTATCTACGTACGACTTGATATCTTTCAAATTGTTGCTGGCAATTATACCACCATGAACTTTGGCTAAAGCGATTGCCGCCGCTTCACCTTTACCAATAATCTTTTCACCTTTCACTGGTGAAATCGTTAATTCATGATATAGTTTATATTCTTCTGTACTTGTTAATATCTCCCGAATACTAACGTCTCCACTTGCACTCAATTCTTCAATTTTAGTTTTTATGTGAGGTATACTTGGATGCGAAAGTTCATCAAAAACTTGCTTGGGAAGAATGACTCTTCCTGGATATAGTTTTAATAAAAGATTCTCCCGTCCAACCCATAAGAAAGCAGAAATACAATCTGTATCAAAAAACAACTGATCAGTCATAGTGCTCCTCAGCCTCATCATCCATGCCAAATACTATGTCACTACGAAATGCATCTAGCAAGAGTTCCTCATATTTCCCATTCGAAACTAGTCCACGTTCATTGATTTGCTCTGCAAGAGTTATATATTGACCTAACGTATTATACTGCTTATCGGTTGGAGTTGGTGAATATAATTTAGCATCATATCCAAGCTTTTTGGCGGACAAAATAATATTTTTTTTCATTGTAGCGGCTTGATCTTTTAATAAATATCCATCCGTAATTAAACGCCATAAAGTAGCTTGCCTACTTAATCCATAGTGTTGTTCTATTTTAACCACATCATTAAGTTCTATAGCACCCTTTTGCTTTTTAAGCTTGTTTTTAATAAAATCGGTCATTGATTCATAGGGTGCTAAAAAATACGAAGCAAAAATATCCGCTTCAATTTCTTGCGGATCTTTAACATTATCAATATCCTTAGCGCATACAACACTTTTAAATTGATCATGAAAATACAAATGACATAACTCATGGGCGGCCGTAAAACGTTGTCTTCCATAGCTCAAACTGGAATTAATTGCAATTATTTTATTACCATTATCTCGAATACAAGCTCCACTAATCCGCTCACTCATCGGATAAAAGACGACAGTTAAGTCGTCCGCGCTCCCCAACAATGAAAAAATATCAATAGGTGAATATACATCTTCGCCAAGTTCTCTACGTAAACTTACTGCATCTGAGTTAATATCAATCCTATCTTTCACTGTTACTCTCCTTTCAATAAAGATGACATGAATCTTAGATTTAATGCCAATTTGTTCATAACAGCAATAGCCTCTAAGTCTGCTGCGTTAATTCCATTTGCACGCAATGCAAATGGAATTGGACAATATTCACTACTTTCACTAGTAAAAAACTCTATTGAGCAACCAAAAAGATTAGCAATTTTTTCGAGAATATCAGCACTAAATTGCCTTTCACCTTTTTCACATTTGGAAACATAACTTTGGTCGACATTCAAGTATTCAGCAAGTTGGCTCTGATTTAATCCACTCTGATCCCGTAAATCTTTAACTTTCTTTCCAACCAACTCAAAATTTAACATGACTATCACTCCTCTTGATAATAGTATACCCTCCTTTTGTCATAAATTCAACAAAATACTGTTATTAAATTATGACAAAATTAATAAATTCTGAACGTACCCCTTCATCATTTGCTTCTCTAAGATATATCTCCGTTTCGATCTCCACATTCTGTCCTAGTAAAAGATAAAATGCCTTTGGTCGTTACTTCGGCAATGACTAAAGGCATTTTTTATTGTTTTGATAATATACTTTATATGAAGACCCTGTTTGTAAGGCTTATCTCTACCAATTATTCAACAAAAAATCTTTGACATTCAAATGGATTATTCCCTTTTGAGACATGTCAACATCATCCATACTGACCACAAACTTAGGAAAGTTATCTTCAATTTGAAGCAGATTACCAAATTCTCGTTCCTGTGTTTTTTTATCAGTTAAAAGATAAGCAACTTGAACATAGACGATTTTCCCTTGCTTCTCGGCAACAAAATCAATTTCCTTTGTGTCAAGTTTACCTACATAAACATCATACCCACGCCGCCGAAGTTCTAAATATACAATATTTTCAAGTGTTTGTGATATATCATCCTGCTTATATCCTAATACAGCGTGCTTAAATGCGTTGTCCGCTAAATAAAACTTCTCTTTCGTTTTCAAACTCTCTCTGCCTTGTAAATCCTGACGTGAACATCTATTTAAGATATAGGCACTTTCCAGTTTTGAAAGGTAATTATAGACTGTTTCTACATCAATGCTGCGGCTTTGGCTTGTCAAAAAAACTTTTATCGAATTTGCTGAAAAAGTATTGCCAACGTTATCAAAAGCGTACTTCACAATACGCTCTAGCTGGTCAACCTTCCGAATTTGATTGCGCTTAACAATGTCAGTAAAAATGGCAGTGTTGTAAATATCCTTCACGATTGTATAAGCTTCGTCCAGTGTAAGCGTTGTAAGATGAACAGCAGGAAAACCGCCATACTCAATATATCTTAAAAGTTCCTTGGAGACGTCTTGCAACTCACCGTATGCTTTCCTAAAGTCTAAATACTCAGCAAAGGAAAGCGGATATACGCGAAACGAAACATACCGCCCTGTCAAATAGGTCGATATTTCCGAGGACATCATTTTAGAATTAGACCCTGTAACAAAAATATCAACATTGTATTCACCTTCCTCCATGAAGGTATTAACCAGCCGTTCCCAATGTTCTATTTCTTGAATCTCATCCAAAAATAAATACGTGCGTTCATTCTGAACAAGTTTACCTTTGATGATCTCAAATACTTGTTTCGCATTTGCATTCTGCCATTCCAATGTATCAAAGTTAAAACGTACTATACAGTTTTCAGCTATTCCCCTTTTTTTAAGTTCTTCCATGAGCAGCAGCATAATGGTTGACTTTCCACAGCGGCGAACCCCAGTTAGAATCTTTACTAACGGCATATCAATAAATGGTGTGATTTGGTCAATATAAGATTGCCTCATAAGCATAGTCACCACCCCCTTGCAAGCAATATAATCTAAACAATATAAAAAAATCAATACTTTTTGTGGTTATAACCTAAATATATTTTAATACTAATATTGATAAATTTCATCAGTATAGGCAACAAGGTCTGCCATTTTCTAGTCTGCCAACTTTATTATTCTTCAATTAAATAGGAATATAAATTTTTAAGATCCTTTATATTGTACCGCTTATTAATAATTACAAGCAACACGCATTAAGCTCTGCGAACACTTCTGGCTAGACTTTCAATATTTTCTTGCTTTTTTGCTCTTTTTCTTACGTTCATCAAAATAGTCTTCAAAAATTTGAAGATCTATTTCCTCTTGTTGTTTTTTCCAGAGTTCATCTTCAATTCTTCTATCATAAGCATTGAGAAGATTTGGGATTCGCTGTATATTCCATTCTCTTGGGATAGTGACAGGATTAATATTTATATAATCTAAATCCCTTAATGTCCGCCTGAAAGTTTCCAATTCTTCCCCTTGAAGTGTAGCTCTTACCTTATATATTCCTCGAAACTGGTTGATTCTTCGTAGTTCCATGATGAGCCTTGCTTCTTTTTTTTTCGAAAAATGCTGTAATTGCACCTGTCTTATGGCTTCGTTCAAGGTGAAATAATCACCTCTCCTTATAACCTTATTAAAATACTTCCTAATGATCTCCTTGCAAAAATCTTCTGACAACATCTCCCGTATTACATCAGACTCAGATAGTTCCTGTTTTCTTTTTATATCCCTTGATAATAAATATGTTTTTAAATACTTACACTGTACCTCGAAACGAATGAGCTTTTGCGAAGCTTCTAAATCAGGACAGTCATTGAATTCTTCTTTTAACTGTTTATGTTTCCGGTAGCAGTTGATGGTAACAGATTTACTCTCCAAATAGAAACTGCTTTTAGCGCTATCGTTATCATCTACCCACTCAGAATAATGTGTCGGAATATTGCCACGTTTTATAAGATAAATCATCTGCTCTGCTGTACATGGAATTTTCAATTCGCTTAGGTCAAAATTGACACAATAATCTGGCCTATTCATCGAATAATGACTATATTCCCCCAATATGGGAGAGATTTTTTTTGCTTCATTGTTAAATAAAGCTTCGGCACTCTCTAGATAATCCACAGTAGCAGCTGACAAATAGTCCTTTTCACCTGTCAGTATTTTAGGATTGATAGTAGCTTTGATACTACACGGTTTATCAACTTCACCTCGCTTAATAAATCCAGGAGAAATATTGCTATACCTCAATAGCCACAGAATTCCTTTGCTTTCAGGATAGTGTGCAATATAGTAGTCTGGAAAAGTCGAATATAGCCACTTAGTAAATTCGTCTGAGTGACCTGAAGATTTAAGTTTACGAATTTGAAAAAATTTAATATCTTTTGTTTCTGCGTAACTCTCAAAATCCTCAATTAATTTTAACGCTTCTTTTTTGGTTAATGTCTTAACGATGGTTACTGTATGAAATCCTCTCGATGTTTTTTTCATATAACATACCTGCCTTCCATATTATTAAGCCTTGGCTTCGACTTAATGATTATGTAAAGTACAAGACTATATGTTATTAGTAATATGAAATTTATAGTAATAGTAGAGATGAAAATATATGCTTCTCTACGGGAACTATACGTAGCACAGACGAATTTTGAGTTTAAAAGATATTTACAGAAACTGCGTGTGTAATTTTTACAATAATAGTAAAAAACAAGCATTTACAATCCCTGTATTCATATTAAATACGAATAAACTTGAAATGAATAAAACATAGCTTCTTATACTAAATTAACGCCTGATATTCATTAACTGTGATTGATGCAATACAGTAATATTTCAAACACAAGAGCTTATTACCAATAAACATGTAGTTGCTGGCAATGCTGATATAGATGGTACAAGTGGTATTGTATAGATTTCGAATTACGAATACTATGAAAAAATACAGTAGCCTCCGTGACTACTGTAATACATTATTTTAATTGGATAATCCAGTAATTTCAGAGTTGCAGCATTGAGAAATTACAATATTTCTCTTTCTTTAAGACTTTCAAATTGTCTTTTGCGAATAATATGGTCAAGAATACCACTATCCAGTAGCTTACCTGCTTCGACTATTTTTTTGGTAATAGCAATATCTTCTTAACTTGGCACAATATCACTGCTGGAATAAATTCCTTACTTTCCGATAAAACGTAGACGATTTCATGTTTAACCTTTGCATAGCCTCAACCGCCGTCATGTCACCAGATTTCCATCTAGTCACGACCTTATCAAATTCAGGATGTACTATAGGCTTACGCCCCTTGTATTTCCCTTGTTCTTTGGCAATAGCGATTCCCTCCTGCTGGCGTAGCAGGATGTACTCGCGTTCCAATTCTGCTACAGCTCCAAAGATTGTCAGCATAAATCTACCAGTCGGAGTTGTCGTATCGATGGCTTCTTTCTTAGAAATAAATTCAACCTGCTTGGCAGTAAGTTAGGCGATGAGGTCAAGTAAGTCACGTGTGTTGCGAGCGAAGCGGCTGATGGATTCGACAATAACAGTATCACCCTGCCGAACATAGGTGAGCATCCTTTTTAGTTCCGGTCTATCGGTATTTTTACCACTGGCTTTATCAATGAAAAGTTCATCAACACCAAACTCTTTTAATAGAACCTCTTGACGAATCGTATTTTGCTCTGCTGTGCTTACGCGAATATATCCTATTTTCATACAAATCCCTCCATAAAAATAAGCCATTAGGCTACAGCCTAACAGCATATTGAAAAAGTGTCCCAATAGAGTTGTTATTGGATTTTTGGCATGTGCCATTAGTAAAGACAACCCTATTGGTAAAATGATTGAAAATTTTTATTTGTTTCACACTATTATAATCCGCAAGATAAAGCTTGTCCCCCAATTTAATCTCCTCATATCTTTTACTGTCAAAATAATATATTATGATAGGTATAAATGGAAATAACTATATGGGAGGATATTATTTTGAAATTTATCATATTTCGAGAAAAAAAGCTTCCTGTAGTCTTAGCCAGAAGACTTTTAACTACAGCCAGCTATGTAGTGCCTCTTAACAAATTTTATAGAGATCTTTATTTAGCCCTAGCAACTCAAGATAAAAAATAGACGGATTAACCCATCTATTTTTTTATAATAATATTTCAATCTGTAAATCACATATTTCCTTGCTCCTTAAGGCTCACATAACCACCACCATCAGCAGCCACAATAATGTGGTCAAGCACTTCAATACCAATAATACTACCGCATTCAACTAACTTCTTCGTAAGCAAAATATCTTCATCACTAGGCGAAGCATCTGAACTTGGATGGTTGTGAACCAAAATGCAAGCAGCACATGATCTTCGAATCAATCCCTTAAATGCTTCACGTGGATGCACAATGCTGGCATTTAATGAGCCAATCGAAATATTCTCTTTGAAAATAACGTGATTCTTAGTCGATAAACCAATCACATCAAAATGCTCAACCTTTAAAAATTCCATATCGGCCCGCACTAAATTAAATACATCTTTGGGACTTCGAACAATAATGCGCTTATTTTCATCTGGCGTATATACCTTACGAGCAAATTCTAGTATTGCGCTAAGTTGCTTTGCTTTTACTATGCCAATGCCTCTAATAGAACTGATTTCTTTCTCGCTAGCATTCATTAGTTCGCTAATATTAGGGTAATTTTCAATTAGCGAATCTATAACATATCCATTGGCACTTTCACGCAAACAGCCAGCTAATAAATCCCTCATTTTTTCCACATTAATACACTCCTCACAAAATAAATTACCAGCCTTGAATTACAAGGCTGGCTTCTTTTTAATATTCATCATTTAAAAGTATCGTACAATGTGCCCCATCATCAATCACATATATTTTCTGATATAACGGATGATCCACCTTATCAAACTGATATACTACCTGATAATCTGGCATTTGCTGACGGTGTATAATCATCTGCTGACCGTCTGCCCCCACAAGTTCAAATACTTGAAGATAGTCAACTTCTACTGTTCGCTTTGCTATTAAGCTATCAAGCAGTGACCATAAAAACATCTGTACCTCTGGTGGTATAGTATCTGCTACTCCCCTAGTAACAACTCGTTTTCCTTGAAACACCTTTCTCTCCTTCGCCAAATCTGGCTCCATACAATTAGTGATGTTATCGTTTAAAAATCATCCGCACTAACACTGTCATATACTTCTTCTTCTAAATCAGTTAAATCCTCATCCATGCTCTCAACATACGTTTCCAGGTCAGCCTGCCCCATCTGGATATTATTGATTTCATCAGCCATATCATCCAGTACATCAATGATATTGATCAGTAACTTCCCTTCATCTGAGTGTAAACGGATATTAAGTCCTCGACTTAGCCCTTGCAAATAGGCTACTCGTTCTTTAATATTAGCCATTTCTTCAATTCCCCTTTATACAATTTGATACTGTGAAAATTAGCAATTTTACGCTACACCATTATCTAAGTTAACTCGATCCAGCATAATACGGACTTGTTTTCTAAGTATATCAATGGTTGAACGGACTTCACCAAGATTACTGTCTAATAAGCTTTCATATTCAGTCACCTGCTGTTTCAACCCTTGTAATTGTTGAATGGCATTATTCGCAGTGGTCTTAGACACTACATTCTGATCCCGTAAGGTAGCTGCAAACTCAGAAGCTAGCGATTTAAGCGTTTTCTTGACACTTAGCACTTGAGCATTACCACCGAGCATACTACCAATCTGTGAAACTTGGCTCAGTACGTGACCTCGAAGCTTTTCTTCCAGCATTTGCTTTTGCTCATCCGCATTAACCACGGGTAAATAGTGCATTTCAACTGCACTGCTAGGTAACATCTTAACTAGAGAATTGAGTGCTTTGATCGTAGGCTCATATGTTGCTGGTATAAAATATACAGCACCTGCTGGACGTACTCCGACTGCTTGGCAGTCACCTAATGCTGTTTTAATCAGCCTTCTAATATGGTCAGCTATAAAATAGTCACGATATTTACCATACAGCACTTTGGCTTTATTTAGTGCTGGCTTTGCTTCATCGGTAAGAGCTATCACGTTCATGGTTCCCCATTGCCGTTCAAATTCAATTTCACCGATTTTTTCATAGTTAAGCTGAACGTTCTTTTTATCTCTGACTTCTTTAATCAAATGCCGCACCACTCGATCTTCTGCCGATAATACTTCTCTTACCATGAGAACCTCTGTGATTTCCTCACCTGTTTTTAACACACCACCAATTTCTGATGTCGCCCGACGAAATGCATCACTGGGTCGGATCGGCGCAGGAACATACTTTTCAGGCAGTCCAACATTCATTGCCAGCTTTACTAGATCATCTCGTAGTATTTCCATATCCGAAACACTAAACCAAACTAAATTACCAAGGATATTATCAGTAGTGCCACCGTTCACAGCATATAATTTTGTTGCATCATGTATCATTGTTGACATTTTAATCGCTCCCATTTTTTATATTTTTTGAAATAATTCTTTTACAATAGTCTCATCTAACAAATCGTTTATACTCCATACCTCGTCTGACCAGCGTTTTAACTCACTCGGATTATTACCAATGAGGATGCTGTAAATCCTAAACTGTTTATCCAATTGCACTTTCTGCAATTCTTTTAAAAATTCATTACCAATAGCACATTCGCCATCCGTAATCATGACAATATCAGCCTTATTGAATTTACTCTCTTGTAGCTTCCCAATCGCCCATTGCAACGGTTGCTCAAAATCAGTACCGCCACCAATGAACTCACTTGCCAGTTTTATCAACTTATCTGGCGAACGTTGCCCAACCTGAAAGTCATCGGTTATTAAATCAGCCCTACCACTGGCAAAGAGCGCATAACTAAACGACCTGCGCTCTTTTTCCGCAATTTCAGCTAGACCTAACGCCATCCCTTTTGACCAAACTTCGCGTCCACCACACATGGAACTGGAAGTATCTATTAATACGATAATCGGGCCTTGTCCCATATATTCTCGATGATTAAGGTCATATTGCAGTAATTGCTTCTCCATCATTCTCCTGTAGAAATCCAGTTTTAATGCTGGTCTACGAAGTGCCATTAATTCTTGTGGCAATACATGGTTGAGATCAGCCCCTTGCGTAATGGAATGTAGTTCAATGCGATGTTCTAATTTGGACTTGCGTGAACCAGTAGCTAAATTTCTTATGCGCCCAACAAGCTTTGTCATATCTTTAAACTTCTGCTGTCCGCGCAAGACCTGTAATAATTCTAGCTTTTTGTTATAGGCTAATCGTTCAAACTCACCCTGGTTCAGTCCCCAAGAAGTAATAATATTTTCTACTTCTTTTACCTCAGTAACCGCTTTATCTGTAGCAAGCTCTACTGCTTGTCTCAAAGCACTCTGCATACCAGATACCATCTGATGAAGCTCATCAGATGGTATGCTTGCTTGTTGCTTTACTGCGTCATTGATTTTATTTGAAACCTCTTTTAAATCACTATCCTGCTCCAATTGTTTCAGTAAATTTTCAAGCAGGGCTTTGCTACCAAGCCCTGCTCCTAATTCATCTAGTTGGGTATATTCTCTTAATTCTTGATAGGACTGTGATTCTATCAGCTTTGACATCAGCTCATGATTTAGCAAATATTCCGTTGCCAGCTCTTTTAGTGGGGTTAGCTCTGGCTTGACCTTATAAAGCGAAAAGAATACGTCCTCAGCCATTTCTGAGAACGTATTTAATGTTTCTACTCCTTGCCTACTTAGGTTTTGCAGTTCTTTTGATTGATACAGTACTTCTTCATATGCAACCCGATCAAACGCATCATTGCAAACGCTATTTCGTGATAATGCACTGTTATTTTTTCTCATAACAGCCATCGCTATATACCGAGAAGATAGGTATTCACTACATTCTCATTCATTTCCTTAATCTGTGCTAAACGCTCAATAATTTTACTTGTTGCTTTTCCCTCACTTTTAGCCTGTTTCAGTAGCCCATCCAGCATTTTTTGAGCTACTTTAAATTTATGATTGGCTTCTGTCGCCATACCAGTACGCTCGGCACTATCTGGTGTTTCTTTTAGCTTAGCCGCCAATTCAAACGCTCCGTCAAATATTTCATTAGCTTTTACAGTCAGAGGATTAGCAAAGCCCATTACGATTTTCTTGCTTTGCTTGATTTGTTCAGGATCAGTCCAAAGCATATTGGATAAGATGACAATATCATCATCAGCTACAACATTACGACCTTCGAGCCAAGCGTGAGCCTTTAAGAAACGCAGGCAATTTCTGAAACGACGATCTGAAATAATAAAGCCTTGGCTTTTCAACTCTTTCCAGAGCCGTACCAAGGCATTGATTGTATCATCGGATATATTGACTTGTGCTGCTTGTTGCTGTGCGCTCTGTAGCTCTTGCAGGCTAATTGTAGTAGATGGCGCATTTGTACTGAATTTTAGCATCGTCGCAAAATTTCGTTCGTCTTTTACATAATCAACTGTATATTTCAAATCAAATCGATCCCATAGTGCTGCCAATTCCCCATTGACTCCACCATCAGGAAGCTCATTGGAAAGTCCAACTAATACCTGTAGCGGGATTGGCTTATGAGTACTGCTATCATCAAAATATACCCGTTCATTCATAATTGGAAGTAGCGTATTTAGTACTGCACTGTTACATTTAAAAACTTCATCAATTACCGCAACATCAGCCTCTGGCAATTTTCCGACTGTCACTCTTTTATATTTATCATTTTCTAATGCTTTTAGCGATAAAGGCCCGAAAAGTTCTTCGGGAGCGGATACTTTAGTTAATAATCGGCTAAAGAATTTACCGTCAATCTGTTTTGATAACGCTTCGGCTATAGCAGTTTTTGCCGCACCGGGTGCACCAATAATCAACAGATTGCCCTTAGCTACTGCGGTTACGAGGAGACCACGTATAATTTCTTCACGTTCCATGAAGCAACCATTGAGTTCTGTTTCTAGCCGTAATAACTTTTTGTGTATCATTTAAAATCTCCTACCTTATATTTTTATTGGTTATTTTCTAACAAGCCTCTTTCGCTTTTACTAGTCGAAAGGTTTTTGTCATCTTTTGTTTACCATACAACTGTAACTGCGCATCCGTAATCCCCATTTTCTTTAGATTGGCAGCAGTGAGCGTTAAATATTGAAATACATCCATCCCTCGATCATGAAGTTCGCTGCATAGTTCATACAGCTTTTCAGCATCAATATTCCAGCTCACACTCGGAACAAAATCAAAGGTACTATCTCCTACTGCAATCGCCCCATGTTCTTTTGCCCAAGCTTTCAAATGCTCTTTCATTTCAGATGTAGCACTTTCTAGTCGAATTACCTCTGCGGCTACTCGCTGGGCATCTATTTCATCATGAATTTTCACAGGTTCAATATGAAGGCTTTTAATACAAAGACTGGCATGACTACAAGTTTGACAATGTTTCCCCGGAGCAGCAGGGAATAGACGTTCATCCTCTACCCCATCCAGTAAATTCAGCTCTGCAACCTTATCCTCAATTTCTGTTGCGAGCGCTAGTGCCCACTTTCTGGCTTTTTCCATTTCAGCGCTTTTATAGGTATAGGCTTGCCGACTATCCGCATAGGTATACCGCAGAAACACCAGCTCGGCATCAATTTCGGTAGCACCTGTCACTTGAGATAAATACCAGCTATATAAGCCTAACTGATGATTATCAGTAGGCGCATATTTTTGCCGATTGCTTTTCCAGTCAATCAACTTCACAACACCACTGGGTAGTTGCTCATACCAGTCAATATACCCCTGAAGCTGAATCACACCCTCACGGTCTAGTGGAATTAGAAACTGCTGCTCAACCTGCCCACCTTGAACTTCCCTTACCATCGGATGATCAGCCAAGCGCAGTACTTCATCACAATCAACAGGCAATTCAGCTTCTTGTAAAATAGCTTGTTCCACTGCATTTTGTAGCACCGTACCTGTTAGATATAGCTGAATGGCGGTATGAACGGTTTTACCTAGTACCAGTGGTTCAGTTGGTAGTTCTGACATTTCATACAAATATTTATATTGAAAAGAAGCGGGACAATCAGCATATCGCTTTAGCCGCGAATAGCTATAGATCATGCCGCTTCACCCGCCTTAACCAGCGCATATTCTTCAATCACATTCGTCCCCTGTTTTGCTGTCATTTTTGCCGTAATAAGCGAACCCGCTGGAATATCGAGTATTTCGGCTTGCGCCGACCATGCCAATATATGCGTATCACCTTGTTGTAACACGACTTTAGCAAACACCTGTCCATTTCCTTTCTTTTTTGCTTCGCTACTAATGATGCGATACGCATTGCCAAGCTCTAGATTTTCCTCATGAAATACATCAGGAATGACTTCTGATACTACCTGCGGTATAACTGGTACTATCACCTCTGCGCTCTGGCTTGTACTACAATTTAGCCACGCAAGCAATTTTTCTCCTGTTTCAGCATGTGGTTTAAAATATTGCCCATCAAATAACCCTGTACGGTCTTTGCTGGCAATGGCAATGTGTTCTGCGGATATATCGAGAAATATCGTAAATTCATACTCCATCCCATCACGTTGTATCGGTGCCATTCCTAATTTCTTGACAACAGATTTACCATTTTCCGTAACTTGTGTATATTCGGTTTTAGATCTCATCGTTGCAATAACATGACAGGATGATTTTAAGATGGCATCCACTAACGCATTATGTTTTGGCGTGCACTCTCGCCAAGCAGCCCAACTGTTTCCTTTATATTTAGAATCGGCAGCTTTGCCTTGTTGGTCAAGTATACCACCTTCTCCTGTCCAAGCATGGCTTAGACTATCAATAATGATGACTTCAAAACCTTGTCGTTCGGCAGTTTTTATAGCTTCAATATACTTCTCTGGCGTATAAGGAGTACCAAGTGTAAGCACAGAATAATCTCCTAAATGGGCATATAGTTCTGCACTGCCATTTTCACTATCAATGACAGCAATTTTATTCCACGTTGTCATGCCGCTGGCAATAACTAAGGCAGAATAACTTTTACCAGCACCACTAGTTCCAGCAATAGCTAAGCGTAGTTTGGCGCTTTTCCTTTGGGCTGTTTTAAATTCCATAATAACTCATTCCTTTCATTTTCTATTTGGGTGCAAACAAAAGATAAATATAGGGCTTCCACGCAGGAAGCCCTATATTTCGGTGACTATGAAGTTTCATCGTTATCCTCTTGTGATTTTTCTTGTTCAATAATCACTTTTACTACAGCAAGTAGCACCGAAGCTGCTAACAATGCAATATCCATTATTTTCTTCGACAATAAAACCTTCCTCCTTCTATATATTACTAAGTTTAGAATATATAGGCGAAGTATAAGGTTATTCGATTATTTTATTATCATTTCAATCTTCTAACTTCATACAGTTCATTTCATGAGGATTATGAAAAATATAAATTATTTCCAATTAATTTTAGAAATAAACTCCTTGGAGATGTAATTAATCGGAAAGATATACAGGAAAGCCCAAAGGTAAATTCAAGTATACTTGCAATATCTTCGTTTAAAACCAAAGTTATTTTTATTGCAAAGGTAAAGTAAAATAGATAAAAGGAGAGAGCTATCCCTCCTCTTACTAAACTTAATGAATTAGTCTATTCCTGAAAATTCATAGTCAGTTACTCTAGCGTTATTCACACTCGCCTTGAAGCTCCATGTATTTCCACCTTTTAAGCTCATAAGTGTATCACTAGCAGTACCAATTTGATTACCTTTGGAATCATATAAAGCAAAGGTAATTGTAGGAAATTGTTCCCTATTAGATATGTTTTTTATCTTCCCTACGATATATCCATCTTTTATAGATGGTTTTTCAACCCATTCAAATTTTTTATTAATATAATTACCGGTATTTTTGTTACCTTTATCGTTATTAGTGTTATTATCTTGAATAATATACTTTTGGTACCATTCTTCCAATGGCATTATCCTACCGTCATTTATAAATAAATCCCCAGTTTTAGAATCCACAAGAATCATCTGCGTTCGACTTAATCCTATTAACCCGAACACATAGCATTCTGATTCTAATCCATCCAACTTACGTTTTCCATCTTCAGCGGTAATGGAAACGGAAGATGGAAATTTGTGTTTATCTACCCATGTTTGGAGACGCATCTTCGCTTCGCCAGCATTCAAGCTCACATCCTTTTTAGGGCTTTCATTTACTGCCGCTACAGAAGGTTTATTTCCAGGACTACTACCTCTTTCACTATTGGGAGTTCCCGTCATCCCCAAAGCTATGAAAAGAACTATAAATAAACCACCGTAAACCATGAGTACCCTCGGTCTTGTTTTCTTTTCTCCCCACTTAATTACTAAACCGGGTTTAATTAGACCAACAACCATAGCAATTAAACTTGCTAATATTAATAATACTAATACCTTATCCATATTCTTAGCCCTCCTATTTTACATTAGTAGAAACCTTTGATTTCACGGCAGTGCTTGGTTACACCGTGCTAGTTGATATAGTTATAACCGTCCAACACCAAAGACTCTCCTCGTCTATATTCCAGACCTTTCTCGACACTCATTTCAGCGAACCTCGGGCATATACTTTCCTTTCGTAAGCATATGATACATTTGATAGTTATTTAATTTGCAATTTGGGCAAGGGCTATCAACAAATTGTACCTGTTTGAGAGTATATGGGCATTGAGAGCAGAGTGGTTTGCTTAAATAAAGTAGTTTCTTTGTTTTCAATAAAATCGCCTCCCAAGACATAGATAGAGTGACGGTGGCACCCACAGTCAATTCGTTTCCCTATATTTAGATTCCGTCATAAAATGAATCTTTAAAACCGGCTCTTTCACCATAGAAACGCATATTATACGCCAAGTAAAAAGCTATTTCGCCTGCTGGCATGGCAACTCCTGTTTCAGCATAGGTTCCATTCGGTTTAAGGTATCGCCAATCCAAATCGGAGTTTGGATCTTCCATTGGAACATACATATTTCGTTGATCATATCGATACATGAAATGATATGTTTTCACAGCTGATATTTTCGTCTTGCTACTATCAGCATCAGGTACGCTTACAACGTCAACAGCAATGATATAAACCGGCGGTTTATATTGTTTCACAACCAAAGAACTACGATCAACATAATACCCTCCCCCCATATGTCCTGCACACAGAATATAATTTGAATCTCCATTCAAATGCGCTGGGTAGGCAAAGGTTACGGAAACTAACATCACCATGATTACTCCCACAAAGGTAGATACTATTTTTCTCATAACTAATCTCCAGCAGTTGAAGGCCGTTCTGCCACTTGGCCTAAATTACTATATTATTATGATGGATTGTTGTCAGATTTTATAGAAGCACCTATTAGAGCATCCAATCCAGTAAGTGGCTTTCCACCTCTATAAGCCGTAGAAATATCCGACATAGCCGTGTATGCTACACTTGTTCCAATGGCATCAGCGCAGTAATTTTGTGCACGGTCTGCTGCTATGCCAAGTTTACCTGCTTCCATTACAGCATCCATATTTGCGCCAAAGAATACAAATTCCCACCCATACTTTTCTTTTTGGCGTTCTATTCTTCTTTTAACACGCTCCGCCGAATATTCACGACTAGCATTTTCCTGCCCGTCAGTAATAATGACAAAGAGCACTTTCTCAGCACGATAATTCTCAGCTGTATGCTTCTGCACCGCACGTATTTTGTGGATTGTCCTGCCTAGCGCATCAAGCAGCGCGGTATTTCCTCCAACAGTGTAATTCTTCTCCGTCAGCGGCGAAACCGCTCTAATGTCGATCCTGTCGTGAAGCAATTCGTATCGATTGTCAAACAATACAGTAGTTACGACAGCCTCGCCTTCAACAGCTTGCTGTTCTTTTAGCATGGAGTTAAACCCGCCGATGGTGTCTTTTTCAAGCCCTTCCATGGATCCGCTCTTGTCGATAATAAATACCAGTTCAGTTAATCCTTTTTTCATGTTAAATTCCTCCATCATATTTTATTATGTACGATTACCCAATCCAGCTTATGCCGCATAAAATGGTGTTTGATCTTCTAATCTTAGCGCACACAAGTTAGCATTTGGGTATCTTCCGAAAAGCTTCGCCCCAAGATCAATATCAATAAAAGATACATCTTGGATTTTATATTTAAATAATCTATTTGGTGCTATGTTGGAGTTATTTTCATAATGCAATAATACTGGTGTGTGTCCATGCACAATTATTTTGCCAGCATACTTATGGAATAATGTGTGTTTGTCAATTGCTACATCACAAGTAAAATCCAGATTTTCGTTTTGCATCAACCTACCCCAAATTGAGTCATCAGGAGTATATCCTACATCTTTTGGTAATGCGTGACAGAGTACGTATGAATATTTTATTGTTTCGATTAAAATGTCGTATTGCATATCCTTGAAAAATTTGGAAACGTATTTTTGTTCTGGATCTTCAAATTGAAGAAATTCTCCACCAGTCCCATGGAAACAATCATCAAATCTGTTTAATAAACTTGCGGGCCATCTGCGCGGTTTAAAACGTTCGATATGATCATACAGCATTTTTTCATGATTGCCCCATAACTTCGTAATGCGACAAACGTTCTTTAAAGATTCTACATATTGTAATACTGCCAGCCACTGTGATTTTCGACCAACATAATCACCTAAGAATATTACATGATCCTCCTTGCTTAAGTTCAGTTTTCGAATCAGTGTTTGCAATGCCTCAATCTGTCCGTGGATATCGCCTATCGCATACGTTGCCATAGCCATTCCCCTTTAAAATTTATTTGATTTATGTCCAATTTAATAATATATACCGGATATATAGGCAGATACGATAAGGCTTTACTATAGTACCGTTATCTCGCCTTGTGATTTTTAAAATTTTCTTTCATTCCATTCGCCTATTACTTATGACCTTATTCTAACGCATAAATAATAAGGAGAGTTCACTTCGAAAGCGACATATTCACTCCCGAGCTCCCTCTCCCAATAATTCTTCCGAGACTATAATTGAATTTTACCATTATCTTTCGAATACTCTGTTGCTTTAGGTACCTCTTCTTCGGTATTACTGGTTTTTTGCACCTTTTACTTTTGCCCATCCCCAAAGAGCAATAGCAACAGCAACACCAACAGCAACGATACAACCTTCTGCACCATCTGCGTGTATTTCATCTTTCTTAATAATAATATTTTCTTCGTTCATTATAACCAACTCCTCATCTCTTAACGAATTTCTATCTTTATTTTAATGCAGATAAAAATAGGAGAGTTCGCTTCGAAAGCGACAAATTCACTTTCGAGCTTCCTCTCCTAATAATTGTTGATCATATTTGAGTAAAACATCATTTATTTGAAATATATCATACCTACCTTTTACGATAAAATATTGCACGATTATATCGAATTTCTTATTGCGTGAGAAGGAATAACCAGCACAAGCAAGCAGGCTCTCCGTTTCTTCTAGATTTAATTCTAATCCAATCGCAAGCGCAAATACTGTTTTTTTGCTTGGAGTATAATCGTCTTTTCTTATTTTCGAAAACAACTTGCTACCTATGTGAGCGCGTTTGTAAACCTCAACATCCGTTTTTCCTTTATCATCTATCAATCGTAGCAGAGTTCGCGAGAACGGCTCGTCACGTTTTCCTATTAGATAATCAATGCTGTTGGCAGTGCTTGATGAGCTAGATAAAACCCCAAATCTTGGTCTTTCAAACCTAAAACTTTTGTTAGCACTTTTGCTCTCACTGTCACCTTTTAAGATACGCCCTAATTTGCTTTTTAGCTTTTCCTTTAAATAGTTCCCTAAGTATTCAGTTTGAGAAGTCGTTAAGTTATCGACCCGTATGCTCTCCGTTATCAAACGTTTAAACTTTTCCTCTTTGTAATGATCTCTAACATATATGTCAACCTCATTATGCAAGTTTGCGTTTAGCGACAGGTTGTCAGCATTCACATTGGCATCGGCATTTATGATAGTTATGTCTTTATTGCTAATGTTGGAAGGCATGGTTTGCACCTCACTAATATATAAGTGGTTAAGCGTGGTATATGGTTAAGCGTTCACAAGAAAAAGTCCTTTTTTGTGAAAAATAAAGGGCAGATTTTTATACCTGCTCACCTTAACGAATAACAAATTAAATACACTGCCGAAAGTGCTACGAAAAATATAACACAAATTGCGCCCTATCTATTCTCTGTCATACCACCCATTTTCGCTTTTCACATAGCCACGTTCTTCAAGTATACCCGCAATAATCTTTTTGTCGTCGTCTGATATAAAATGATTGTTTATTTTATTTAATAAATCACCATCACTTTGCCTATCCAAAGCATTATAATGCTCTTGTTCACGCTCTTTTACAGTCTTATAATTATTTCTTTCTTTTGATTCATTTATTTGCTTGCTTTTTTCGTCAAAACTTGCTTTAAAACTGTCAAAAAAACCCATGGATTACCTCCTTATACTTAAGCGAATCAATTTTCCTTAATAACACCGCGCTCTTTTAGTATCACCACTATTACCTTGAATCTGTTTTTATTGTCGTTGCCAGATTTCCCTTTAAGTTCCTTGTATTCACCTACAAGCTCCGCATTACTCATGTTCTCATATTCACTTCTTAAAGATTGTAATTCTTCTCCCATAGCAGCCATTTTCCCGGCAACTTCACCTAAAAAATCAAAAAAACCCATTCTGTCATCTCCTTTTATACAGTCAAATCGAATTGGCAATATAACGAGGCTATTTACTATCTTTATCCCTCATACCCTTTTGGATATTTTATATCAAGACGATCCCTGTGATTGATAATTTTAGCGCCCATAATCATCTCGTGGCAAGCCATAAGATGACTTCTGATATTTTGCAGTTGCTGTTTGGTATGCGGCACTACATATTTTTCAGAGCCTACTTCCAGTAGCTGTATATACCAATTAACCATATCCAATTTACCAAGAGTATAGCTACTTAGAATCATTTTATCGTTTGCGTCTTTAACAGCCTCTGTCTCAATCTGGATATACGACACCAGATCATTTGGTATTCTTTTGAGTTTTTCAGCCATGGTAATTTCACTCCTATGCCTCTTCCATCAATTAGAGGGAATTTCTGCTATTATAATAGTCCCTTCTTTTGATTGTTTTCTGCAAATATTTCTTTTACAATATTGAAGCCATATTTTGCCATCGCTACTTTAGGATTAGACATAACCTCAACAATATCAACATCATTTAAAGCATTTTTTGCGATATTCCCAACTTTATTCAGAGGGCTTTCAACAACCTTAGAAAATTCCTTATTCAGCATCACATCAAAATCCATACTTTTAAGACTTTCTTGAAGACTTTCGAGAGAAACCTTCGGGGCATTTAAGTATCCTAGTTCCCATGAAGCATCGGTACTGCCTTGTTTCGCTGCTTTATTAAGCCACTGCCTACGCTCATAATCATTTTCTACAAAGTTATACCACTCACTTATATGCCACATAGCCTCGTTGTTTCCTTGTTCAGCGGCTTTTTTATACCACATAAGCGCTGTTTGTTTGTCTTCCTGTACGCCACGGGCATACCAATAGCACTCCCCTAACCGTGTTTGCGCACGTGCATCTCCCTGCTCTGCGGCTTTTTTAAATCCTGAAAAAGCCAACCCAAACCATAACTCAGCAGCCTCTATATTTTCCTCCACGCCTTCATTGCAAAGGTATCGCCTAGCTAACTCGTATTGCTTACATGCGTCGCCTTGTTCGGCGGCTTCTTTTATTTTGTGGAATTCTTCCTTCTTTTCCTCAGCACACCTTGTATCATATATTTTGTCCCAATAATCCGCTTTGTGTTTATCATAAATTCTAGATAACATATTTCCATATATGCCTCGTAAATTAGACATTGCATCACTATTTCCTTGTTCAGCAGCTTTTTTCAACCAATAAATAGCTTTTTCTTTATCTATATTTATACCATAACCATCTTTAAAACATTCCCCCAAGTTACATTGTGCTATAGCATCACCCTGTTCAGCCGCTTTCATGCAATCGTTAAAAGCAGTTTTAAACCAATAGTCAGATTCATTTTCATTTTTTTCTGTACCTTGAGTGCCAAACTTATAGTTCCGAGCTAAACTAATTCGTTCTTTAAAATCACCTTGTTTAGCGATATTTATTCTCTCAGGCAAAACCACTATCTCCCATATCCGAGCACCTATTTCATCATTATCTCTTCCACATCTGCGTATCATATCCATCTGGGCATAAATATTACCGTTTTCAGCAGCTTTGGTTACAACGTCGTTTGACAAGTCCCCAAAATAATTTGGATCCGATTTGAAAAAGCTGCCTATCTCGATGGGGTCACTATTTTCACCGTCGTCAGTGTTTGTAGCAGATATGACTTCTGTATTATTCTCTGTCAAAGTTTCTTTATTAAGCAACTTCGTTCCACAATTAGCACAAAACTTGGCGGTATCTGCTGCTTTTGTTCCACATTCAGTACAAAACATATTGTTACCTCCGATGTAAAATTTTTTTAAATCCTACACACAATTTGCATAAAATAATATAGCCTATGGAAATACGTGGCAAACAAATTCCATAGGTTATAGGGGTTAAGAACAAATAAAAAATTGCACTTAAAAATTATTTACTTATTTATAACAGCCTGCTTGCCTCAACGCTAGGCTCGTAACGCTTACAATTAGAAGTATTATTACCCGTAGAACCAATTACTCCGTTAGTTGCCATACATTTGCCAGGGACACCTGTGGTAAACTGGAATCCTGCTGTTGGACTCTTAAACTCAAGATCGGCATTTCCGTTCCATCTTTTACAAAATACGCAAAATTTCACTTGTTTGGGATGAGCAACTTGTTTAGCCATACTGTTTACCTCCATTAGATTAGTTTCCATTTCTTAATAAATATACCATCAATAATTCCTATGGTCAATATTATGTCATTTAGACCGTTAATTCCTTTTAAAAGGTCATCTATCCTGTATATAGTAAAGGAGATGATGCTAACAATGTACAATATTGACTATAAAGAACTTGGAAAACGCATCCGAGCGGAACGACGAAAAAAAGACCTGACACAAGAAAAGTTAGCAGAAATGGCCAATATTAGTGATTCTTTTATGGGACATATAGAGCGCGGTGGTCGCACATTAAGCATAGAAACATTGGCTAAACTTGCCAACGCCTTAAACCTCAGCATTGAGTATATCATTTGCGGAGAGTTTAATTATCAGCCATATATGCTTCCTGCAGAAATACTTGATGCACTGAACCGTATGAGCAGCAATCAGCGTAAGGTATTCCTAAATATGATGAAAACGTTGGCTGCGCACCAAGATATGTGGCCTGTGTAATAAAACTTACTATTATTTTTGCTAATACGTCCGACAATATCTCCCTTATATACATATAACAGAAAAAGGCACCAAAAGACAGTGCCGGCAGCACTGTCTTTTGGTTATGCTCTTAATTATACATTCTGCTTACTACAGTGAATAACTAGTGTTTTAAAATTTATAGCTTACTCCAAGGCCAATACCTTTAGCTGTCATATCAACATCACCAAGGCCGTTGTCGAAGCTCATTTTCTTAGCTTGGGTTCTGCGATAGTCGATGTTCAATTCGAGGTTAGGAGCGATCTCTTGAGAGATGCCTACTTTCCAAGTATTGTAGCTGGATGCAAAACCTACTTGAGCATATGCAGTGGTTTTATCAGCTAGCTTAGTGCTGCCCATTAGACCGAATTGCATTTTGTTTTTACTGCTGGAAGATGTACCACTACCTTCATCGTTGATGGTACCTTTAAGATTAACCATACCTACATATGCAGATACATTTTTATCAAGCTTGTAAAGCACGTTGAATTCCTGTGTTTTCAAGCTGCCGTTTTCACGATAGGTTCCACCAGCGCCATCAGGAAGATTGGTGTCTTTGGATTTGTTATTAGCGTTGGTGTACTGAAATGCAAAGTTGCCACCAAGACCTGTAGTGATTCCAAATTCCATATTACCTTTTTTGCTGAGAGCATCATTGACGGATTGACTGGTTGCATCGATACTTGATTGTCTCCAAGTCATATCGATCTGAGTTTTACCTGCCGAATAATCATTCAGCGGTGAAGCAAAACCCACACCAGTTGTTAACATAGTAGCTGCTACCATCGCAAGTATAGCTGTTTTTCTCATTATTCTTTCGCCCCTTTTCAAATTTTAACAAGTAACTATTGTCTCCCTTTTAGGAACTCTTACTGTTTCATTTAGCACTACACACGACAATAGCTTTCTTATATACTTATAACAAAAAATAACAATAAAGGACAGTGCTGCCAGCACTGTCCTTTATTGTGTTATCTTAGAGATGTTGTTCGATAGAAGTTGCGATAGAAAACAGCCATAAGCCTAATAGAAGATACAGAATAACACCAAAAACTTTTACTATTATAATTCTTGATCTTAGTAGCGGAATTTTCCCCCATATCCGCAGGAAATTTGTAATCAGTAGGTAAGGAGGAACACATAAGATTATCCAACACCCAAGTACAACCATTGATTTCAATATACTTCCGTGCAAATTCCACTGTGATAAAAAAGAGATAGCCATAAGTACCGCCATGATTATATAGATGCCCAATGCTACTTCCTTTTTCCACCATACTCCCGTACGAAACCCTGGTATGTGCCCTATAAATCCTGGCACCTCATGCATTCCAAGCTGTTGTTCTAACTCCTGTACATTTTGATACCGTCCTTTTGGGTCAAGCTCAATACAGTTTTGTATTATTTTTTTATATCTCCCTTGGTAAGGAGACTTAATTTCATTGGGTTTATAGCCGGTGATAAGCTCATGAAAAAGAATGCCAATAGCATATATATCAGTACGAGGGTCTGACGATGCAAAGCCATATTGTTCAGGAGCAGCATAATTGGGCGTTCCAACAAGCTCGGTATCCCTTTGTTTGTTGGGGGTAAACTCTTTCGAAGCATCGAAATCAATGAGTTTTATAACCCCATCAGACGAAAGCATGATATTACCCGGTTTAATATCCCTGTGAATGATAATCGGATTCTGCTCATGGAGCTGTTTTACCGCTTCGCATAACTGTCCAATCCACTGTACCGCTTTTTCCTCTAGTATTGTCCCATTAGCAAGAATCTCTCCTAACGTTGTACCGTTGATATATTCTTCATATGTATAGCAGAAATTAAATTTGCTTTCTTCCAAACCTATGACCTGTACCAAATTCCTGTGCCTTACGTTAACCAACTGTTTATACAATTCCATGTTTATTCCACTGATTTTTTTTCGAACAATCAGTTTTTTCGTTTCATTATGGCACATAAGGGTTATATTTTCATTCACGCTTAAATCAATCAGACTACTATATTCCTGCGGGTCAAAATTCTCAGCAAAGTATTGCATTATAAACACCTCGATATTACAATAGAGAAAAATATTGGAGGACATAAAATGGAAATAACCACTGGTGGATTATCAGAAATCCTAAAAAATGCGAAGGACATCAATAACTTTCTTCAAGAGAACGAATCATATATCACAAATCCTACATTACAGGAATATCTAAAGAATTTATTAGTATTAAAAGGATTGAAACGTCAGGATGTAATCAAAAATGCCCAACTTGATAGCAACTACATAAACCAGCTTTTCAGTGGTATCAAAACAAAACCTGGCAGGAATCAAACCTTGTCTTTAGCATTTGGCTTTGGGCTGAATAACGAGGAAACTGCTAGGCTTCTTAAAATTGCCAAAGTAGGCGCACTATACCCCAAAAACAAGCGTGATGCCGTTATCATCCACTCCCTTGAAAAAGGGAACTCTATCACGCAAACGAATGAGACTTTGAATTCTCTTGAAATTGAAACATTAACCGATTATAGAAAATAGTTATCTCATAAAGATACAAAATAATAGGATTTCGTCGATATACGGTAACATTATTTTTCCCAATCTAAAGTATACCGTACAACATCCCGAACTGTCATCCTTTGGAATAAAAATAAACAGCAATCCCAATATATCACGTACAATTTTCAAGACGTTCCACCCCGCCAATTTATGGCTGGTAATATTGGTCGATTGGTAGGTACCTAATCATTTTATAAATCACCTACAAAAAATGACCATTCTGCCGAAATTAGCAGAATGGTTATTTTTTACTATATTCTAAAATACATAATTGATTTTCTTGTTGCTACACTCTAAAATACAAAAGAGAGGAAGGTGCTTTATGGAAATGAAACCTGCTAACAAGAACGACGATTTTGAATTTTTTCCAATAACAAAGAATCAATCTGTTATAAAAAATATTGAAGATGATAAGCTTGAAATAAAAGAGATAAAGCTTGATAAATTAGTTTCTTTTGCCAGCCACCCTTTCAAGCTGTATGAGGGACAACGATTTACGGACATGGTAGAAAGCGTTCGAGCCAATGGTGTACTTGTACCGATTGTCGTTCGTTCTTATGCCAATGAAGAAGAAAAATATGAAATTCTCTCTGGACATAACCGGGTAGCAGCAGCAAGGGAGGCCAGACTAAAAGAAATTCCTGTTATTATACGAAATAATCTAACTGATGAAGAAGCCTTGCTCATCGTTACGGAAACCAACCTCATTCAACGGTCGTTTGCAGACTTAAAACACAGCGAACGTGCTATTGCGTTGTCAATTCATTACGAGGCGATGAAGAAAAAATCTGGTTATCGTTCGGATTTACTTGCTGAAATTGAAGAACTAACCTGTGCCCCAGTGGGGCACGGGATGAGAACAAGGGATAAACTCGGAGCACAGTACAGCTTAGGAAAAACCACAGTTGCGCGTTATTTGCGCGTAAATAAACTTATCCCAGCATTAAAGAAACGGCTTGACAACAATGAAATTGCTATGCGCGCTGCAGAAGCATTGTCATACTTACGGGTCAAGGAGCAGAATATTGTTGAAAATTTGCTTGCCAAGGGTACGAAGATAAACATTAATCAAGCAGATACATTGAAAGCCGAATCCGAAAAAGGTGAGCTTAATCTGATTAATATAAGTGAAATATTGAGTTCAGGTTACTTCCCCGTAAAGGTCAAGCCATTGAAACTCAGCAGGCAGTTCTTAGCACAGCATTTCAAGCAAGACCAGAGTGCTGAAGAAATCGAGAAAGTGATAGCCGTGGCTTTAGAACAGTATTTTTCTAACCAAAGCAGTTGAGCTAATCCATCAGGGGATGATTGTGTCAGAAAAATATATCTGCCATAAATCATCAAGCTGTACTTAGGGAGAGCGATTCCTGTCGAACAAGGGGATGTGTTTAAATGGGTTACAATATTAATGATCTATTACCCTTTACCGATGACAAAAGAGGTAAGTTTCTTGACTTTGCATTAAAGACCGGACACCCAATAATTACGGATTATAGCCGAATAGACAGAGAAATTGTTGTAAAAGATAATATGATTATGCTTGGAGATTACAAAAAGAAAATAAAAATCACCTCTATTGATGAGTTAGAAAAAATATTTCTCGACCTTATTAGAATGATATACACCATCCAACTCAATATTGTGGACTATGTTTGGAGCGGACATGAACCAGTAGTTCGTTCTTGGGATTCTAACCGTAAGGAGCAGTTAAACAATCTCGCTAACCAACATAAAGAGATGTGGCTGCTCCTTGCAAATCAATTAGTATTTGACGTTTTATATGACAAATACCTTAAAGATTCGCCGCAATTAACACTCAATGAGTATTGCGAAAGTCATATTGATTTTAACTGGGATAGTTCTATTACAAAGAAGATCGCTGGCAAAAAGGCTAACGAACTTGGCAATACTCCCGATACGTATATAGAATGTATAAAACTTGCACTTGCCCAAATTAAGTATAAAGTAGCAGACGGTTTTGAAAAAACGCTTTTCACCCAAAAGCTAAAAACTTCCATTGAATTTATAAATGTACATAAAGTAGACTTTGCTAAAATTAAAACTCCTAAAGAGAAAGTTGAAAAATTGAATGCCTATAAAAAAATAAGCGTAACTGTTGAGGAATTAGCTGCAATTGAAGCTATAATGGAAGATACAAAAAAACTCAATTTTAAACCTGAGCACTACATTGATAATTTATTGAGAGAATTAATAAAGGCAAAAAACAGAAGCACAAAAGCGTTAAGATCAGAAATCACAAAAGAAGTTAATATAAAAAACAATCCGGCTTTAAAAGAGGATGCAAAAAAATTTGGTGTTAATCCTGACAAATATCTTGAACGCGTTGGAAAAGTTAATGATTTTTTTCAGACAGACCGAAAAAGGTATAAATATGAATGGGATTATCTCTATTATAATCGTTATATGATTACGGCGCGGCAGTATGATAGAAATTTTGGGATCGACAGAGTTAAACGCAGTTATTATTATGGGCATTTTGTTAGAGATTTTGATGCTTATGACTGCTTTGCAGAAAGGCTCCTGCCGAAAGATATTGATAAAGGTTATGAATATTTTCGCAAGTCTATGGACTTTTACCATTTAGAAAGATATAAGCGGTTGGATTATATTTATAAACTTGCTGTAAAAATGGAAAACATCGGTTTAACTGATATAGACAGGGAGCATTTCTTGGTAAAAAGATTTCACCCTTGCGTATTTTGGCCTTTAATGGACAACGAGAATAATTGTCTGCGTTATCACGATAAACCCAAGTATTATCTGCCTCTTCTGTTTATAGAAGAATCTTGGCTAAAAAAGGAGAACTTTGACAACCAACCACTTTTTGATGAGTATAATTTGGTTAGGGCAAAAGCATATGAATTATTCGAGTATCATTTTGATTTTGCTTCTGAAGACTACGATGATATAGAAAGTTTTATACGCACTCACTACAACCTTTCAAAGTATCACACTCCTAAAAAAGAGTGGTATAATCCGGATAAAAGGTCACGAAATCAAACCATGCGCATCCAAAACGCAGATATTATAAACAAAGCCTTATTCTGGGATTCTGATAAAAGGCTACCAGCTAACATTTCCGAATAAAGAATAATAGATTAAACACGGCTCGGCTAATACCGGGTCGTGTTTTTTTGCTGTGAAATTCGGCTCAGCTTCATACTAAAAAAATTTTGAGGTTTAGTAAAATATGAAGCATAACTCAAGCGTTGAGAATGCGGCGATCACGTCGCATATAAAAAAGGAGGTAATTATAATGGACGATTTATACCCGGGCGCTTATACCGCCGACACTGGTTCTACCAATTATGCAGATATTCTAACCAAAATGGAGAGACTCGACACAGAATTACGCAAGGTGCAGAAGAAAAAAGGCAGCAAAAAAGGAGGAAAGAAGAAGTTAAAAAAACGACTGAAGGCATTGAAATTTGAGTATAAGCAGCTAAAGAAATTTCTTAAGGCTTTTGCGCTGCAACAAAATACGGTGCGGCAAAGCTCTGCCTGGTGGCAAGATGCATTAATTAAAACTTTGCCAAAAATTATTGACATTGGTACTGTAGTTCTCAATAACGTAACGCAGCCGCGCCCCCAAGTTCTGCCTGCTAAAAGTCAACACTATCTGACCGATGGCAGCGACCGGAAATAAACTAATTGACGGAAGAGAGCGACCATATGTCGCCTCTCCCGCTCAATTAACAATTTACCAGCTATATTTTTACGTTCATTCGTTCATTTGCCCAGAAATGCTATATATCATTTTCGATTATTTTTATAAAAAGATACATATGGCATCAACAGAACGAACGAATGAACAAACAAAAAAAGGAGGCTATTGTTTATGAATATCGACAAAATAGCAAGAAAAAGCGAGAGTCATTATGCGAGCCACGGTGCGGCGCTCAAACTCAAATTGCGTGAAGTAATCGGCGACAAAGAACGTCTCATTTTCGATGTCAAAATTAAAAAAGGTACTAAGGAAAGTCTGGTTTTTGATCGTGCAAGCGACATAAAAGCTGCGTTAGGATTACAATTGTTTCAGCCTTTTAAGGAAGGTTTATCTATCCTTTTAGCGGTTTCAGAAAGACCGGTTACGGAGAACAGCCTGCAGAAAATGCTTTTAAGCCCTGCGTTCCAACGAAGTGAAATGCGGATACCTTTAGCCTTAGGATACGATATGAGAGGCGCTATGCACTTTGCCGATTTAGTTAAATTTCCTCATGCTATGTATGGTGGTGCTACTAACTCCGGCAAAACGGTAGGGCTCCGGAGCTTGATAGTAAGCATCGCTTTCAAACAACCAGTAAACAGAGTCAATCTTATAATAATTGACACAGGTGCCAGCGGTTTAAATATTTTCAAATCCCTTCCTAATCTATCCTGTCCAATCGTCAAGGATGAGGGAACTGCGGTTAGAGTTATGCAGTCTCTCATTGATGAGATGGAACGGCGTGTCATGCTTCCTAGCGAAGAGTTGCGGCTGCTGCCAGCTATCGTTTGTATAGTAGATGAATACATTTCTCTTATAAATAACATCAGCGTTAAAGAGAAAATTGCAGTGACATCTGCTCTGTCGTCCCTTCTACGGAGAGGCCGGCACGCAAAAATTCATATACTTCTGGCTACGCAAGAACCATCAAAAGAGAGTATGCAAATCAATCTAAATAACGTCAACGCACGAATGGCTTTTACGTGCTCGAATTTATATAACTCCTTATCTTTACTTGGTGAGGGTGGCGCTGACAAATTGCCCGGTAACGGCACAATGCTGTTTAAGTCACCTGAACACCCCAAGCCCCTATGCCTGCAAGGAGCGTTTATATCCACTAAAGATATTGAACAACTAATAATCCGCATAACCTCGACACCCCACGATCTCAGCAACAAGTTTGTGATCCCTGACTTGGAAACGTCGCCCTCCCCAACATGGGAAACCGGAGCCTTGGATAAAAAAACGTCCAGATTGGAGAACAACAACAAAGAAATGGTCAACATTATTCTCTGGACTTTGGGTCGCAAGGATATTGCGGCCTACCCCATCATGCAACACTTCCATATGGGCAACCGAGCCGTTGGGGTGCTGGATGAACTGTTTAAGATGAATCTTATTGCAGATAAATTCGCCAATCAGCCGAGGGTAGTTCTTCCGCAGTGTGTTGAAGATATTCCTAATGAGATAATGGAATTTTTATCAAAAAATGGCGTTTCCGTTGATGATGTAGCTGCCGCTATTCAAAATCGTGGCCGCGAGCAATGAGATATATGACATTATCAATTATATATTCTATTAAGAATGTGATGGAATATAGACAACCGTCCACCACATAAAATTTATCATCCACAGAAAGGAGGGGATGCATTTGAATGTCATCGTCCACTTACCCAAAAGCCCAGAAGGATTACTCAACTTACACAAAAGAGTTGCGGCGGTTCATGCCGAAGCGGTTTTGAAGTACATTGCAAAGCTCCCCTGCCCTAAGGAACAAAAACTAGAATTGGTTTCCAGTATCCAAAATTCTTTTAAAGACTAAAATAAGCAAGAGAAGGCATTTAAGACTTCTTCTCTTGCTTATTTTTTGATAGTAATAAGACAACTTCCTTCGCCTGGATTTTCATGGTATAATTTTTATCAGAATTAGCGAACGTGACCCTTGGCAAAAAGTCAGCGTAAGACATGCTTAGATACGTTGTCGCCATAACTCATTGAATCCTCTACTCTATATCAACTATATTTCCTGCAGATATGGTAAACACTATCTCAGAAAGGAGCGTCGGGTTATCTGCTCGACAAAATTTTATGACCAAGCAAGAATTATTTAATAAGGCAGATCAGTATAAAAAAAATATACAAGCGGCACATCCATTAAAACCCGCAGAAGTAAAGGAATTAGATGCCTACTTCAAAGTTGGCTTAACCTATAGCAGTAACGCCATAGAAGGAAATATCCTTACCATTTCTGAAACCAAAGTACTATTAGAGGATGGACTGACAGCTGGTGGTAAACCATTAAAAGACAGCTTAGAAGCAATTGGTCATGCCAAGGCATATGATTTCATGCTTCTGATTGTCAGAGCAAAACCTTTTGAAATTACAGAACATATTATTTTAGAATTGCACCAGCTATTTTATGAGGGGATTGATAAAGAAAACGCTGGCAAATATCGTGATATTTCCGTTTATATTACAGGAACTGATTACCTCCCACCTGAGCCAGAACAAGTTCCTCTGCTAATGAAGGAATATGTAGCTAAAGTAAATCAATTATCTGGAACACTACATCCTATTGAACTAGCTGCTCTTGCTCACAAATGGCTGGTTGATATTCATCCATATGTTGACGGTAATGGCAGAATAGCACGTCTACTGATGAATTTACTTTTAATGCATCACGGCTATGGCATTGTATCTATTCCACCTGTGTTAAGACTCGAATATATTGAGGCACTTCGCATCTCACAACGCTCTAACCAGCCAGAGACAGAATCATTTATCAAATTAATTGCTGAATTTACCATCGAAACGCAAAAAGATTACTGTAGGCTTTTACGCATAAAAGCAAATTAAAAACTTCTGCTTACTAGTTAAAATTACTACCCCCTCTAACCAGTTTTACAACTCAGTTGGTTAGAAGTGGTAGATTTTTAATATACTAAAGACGTTATACAAAGTCAATTATATATATTAAGCAATTACAAGCTCTCAACTAGCTATTATTTTTACTCATTACCAAACAATTTTTCCCAAGTACTTTTCAAAACTTGAATACTATCCTTTTCCCATTTGTTAACCGTGTATGCATGAAAACCATATAGATCACCAAATTCTTTTTTCGTCAGACCCAAGCTTTGGCGCAATGCCCGTATTTGCTGGCCTTGTCCATTGTATAAAAAAAGATTATACTCATCAAGCAATGCTGTGATTTCAACGCCAAAAAGTTCAGCAACTTTACTTAGCTTGTCCAAAGGATAAGGCATTTTTCTGTCTTCCTGTTCATAAGCACAATAAGTAGCACGATGAATTCCAGTTTTCCTAGCTACCTCTTTCTGCTGCAACCCTTTTTTATGTCTATAATAACGGAGCTTGTCCGACACTGTAGCAATTTCAGAAGGGCCAGAATATTTAATATTAAACCTTTCCGCTTCAAGCAATTTGCGTGGTTGCAATAATTGAAAGCTGTGAATATATAATGGTGCATACTTGATACCGCCGAGAGAATGGCAGGTCATTATATGCATATGGGTAGCAAGACGTATAAACGGGTGCCATTTTTCATGATAACGAATCTGATTAGTATAATTCAAATCACTTTTAGCCACTATGTGAGAATAGCATTTTCAATACACCGCGCTGCATAGGTTGCTAAACGAATTTTTTTAGCAACATCAAACGTATTAATTGCCTTTATTAAACCTATTGTACCAATGGAAATTAAATCATCAGTATCCTCTCCAGTATTGTCAAACTTTTTAACAATATGAGCTACTAATCTTAGGTTCCGTTCGATTAAAACATTCTTAGCATTTTCGTCACCATTCTTCAGCCGCTCCAGCTGTATCTGCTCCTCCTTCTCTGAAAGAGGCAAGGGAAATGTATTATTGGTTACATAAGAAACTAGCACAGAAAGACTTTTTGCAATAGAAACCGCCAGTGCCATAAAAAAAGACATCAAATTTTTCACCCCCGCAAATCACTTGCTTCATTGTATGGTATAATCGTCATTCTTGTGCCTGTTAATTTTTGTATATCGATTTCAAATCACTTATTAATTTTATTTTCTGTAAGACTTGCACCTTATGATTATATAGCATATAATCGCACAAGGAGAGTGATATAATGGGACCATATATTGGAGATCTTCAGCTACTACTAGCGACAGTTCTTATAATCATCTATATGTTATGGGATAAACTCTTTCCCGAATAATAACATATTCAATGATTGTATTTTTTATTGATTTGTATAAAATGTACTGCATCCCCTAGCATTTTGCCAATGCATTTACTTAATTTCATAACGATAGACAACGGCGTGCTTTGCAAGTCCAAATATCCTAGATATCCACTGGCATTAACTACTCCAATAATAGAAATAGTACCGATGCATGGCAATTTGTTACCAACAGCAATACCAGCCTCTAAGCTGCCTTCCCATATTTCAATATTCCCAATTTCATCTTTTTTCCCCAAACAAGCATCAACTGCAATAATAATCGGCTGATGGTACTGTTCCTTTATATTTTGAATCACATTTACTAAATTACCCGCATGAACAGGCATCTCTAAACTTCCGTACACCGTGGATATTGTATGTTCTACTAAATAAGATCCTACTAAAGGACCAAGGGCATCACCAATATATCGATCTGAACCAATGCAAAGGATAATAATTTTTCTATTCTCTAATTCCTCCTGTTGTTTTAATAAATTTACCATATAATGATACATTTTAGAATAAACAATAATATCATTTACATTCACAATCAATTTTTCAACGATTTTTTTTTCCATATTATGATCTCCTCTTCTAATCTATCAATAAATATCTATGCTTACTTCCCATAAAGAAGACTTGATTAAGATTGAAGTATGAACGTCACCTTAATCTTAGTCGCACTTATCCGCCGTACTAACCGCACTACGATAAACAGCCCCTATACTTATATACATAAAACCTCTTTGCTCAAATTTAGCAAAGAGGTTTTATGTATATAAAAAAATTCTTTATTTCTATATCTACATTTATCATCATACATTATATTGCATAATGCAAGATGGAGGTAATGGAATGTATGTCATGATCGCTTTGCTTTTAATTGGTATAACCTTGTTATTAGGTGGTATTTTCTTCATGCGCTTTGGACTTCAAAAATTATTATGGACTAAACTGCAAACTTTCTTAGGGCAAATAACTAGCACACCGTTACGTGGTTTATTGATTGGCACCTTAGCGGCAGCTTTCATGCAAAGTAGTACTGCCGTATCTCTATTAACTATAGGATTAGTTCATGCTCAATATTTATCCTTTTATCAAGGTTTAGGAATTATCTTAGGTGCTAATATTGGCACATGCTCAACGGTGCAATTAATGACAATTGCAATACCAGAAAATATCATCATTCCTTTATTTCTATTTTTTTTGCTGTTCACAATTCTTTGCCGGAAGTTTCGATATCTTGGTATGGCAATCTCAGGCCTATTAAGTATGTTTATTGGTATGAGCATCTTATCAGAAGCCTTAAGTAATATCTCAGAATTTACAACTGTCATTGACTACTTACTAGCATCCCAAGAAAATGCACTTTATGGCATTGTCGGCGGTATTATTATTACTCTTCTATTTCAATCCAGCAGCGCAGCTACTGGAGTGCTAATGGTCTTAGCCAGTGATGGTATCATCGACTTAACAACAGCGACCTATGTAGTCTATGGTAATAATATTGGCTCCTGCATATCATCCTTTATCGTTGGGGCTACTGCCTCTTTAGCTGCTAAACGCTTAGCTGTAGCACATATTCTTCTTAATATATTCGGAGTTATTATTTTTTTCCCCTTGACTAGCGTACTCACAAAAATAGCCACCAGTCTTACAGCAGATTTTGCTGGACAAGTGGCTATCGTACATACACTCTTTAATGTCATTTCTTCATTAGCAGTACTTCCCATCATACACCAATATGCAAATTTAATAATGCTACTCATTCCCAAGAGAAGATAACATCTACTCTTTTCGCCTTTCTTTGAAAGCAATACATTGCCTGATGATTGTCATAAGAATATACAATAATATGGCTGTCATGACAATTGTACCGCCTGGAGCAATGTCCAGATAGAATGATGATGTTAATCCAACGAGTACAGATAACATCGAAAAAAACACTGCCCATCCCATCGTCGCCTTAAATCCCACTCGTAATAAATGAGCTGTGGCCACAGGTACGATCATCAAGGCGCTAACGAGCAAAATCCCAACAATCGTCATACCAACAACTACGACCAACGCTGTTAATATGCTAAACAGCATATTAATCATTCCGGTGTTGATGCCAGCCACATTTGCAATATCTTCATCTAAAGACATTAACATTAACTTGTCAAATAAAAAATATACAATAAGTAAGACTAAAGTACCAGCGCCACCTATTGTTATTACATCGGTTAATGATACAGTAATAATACTGCCAAATAAAAAACTTAATAATCCTGTACTTGGCATTCGTGTCATAGTACTGAAAATAATAGCCATTGCTGCTCCAGCATAAAAGAATATTGCTAACCCCATATCAGCAAACGCCGTGTGCCTTCTACGAACTAATTCAATTCCTACTGCACCAGCTATCGTTAAGATCAAAGCTCCCACTACTGGATATAGCCCTACCATATATCCACCTGTAACACCGGCAAAAGCAATATGCCCTAGTCCGTCTCCAATCAAAGATTGACGACGGACTACTACAAAGCTGCCGATTAGTGGACATACAATACCTGTAATTAAGCCTGCAAGCAATGCTCTTTGAATAAAGTCATATTGAAAAAATTCCATATCTTCGCCTCACTGCCCTGTATAGTACCACAAATGTCGTGATTGGGCATGCGTATCATCAAACTCCTTGCTGCTACCAAAAAAACAAAGTTTGCGATTAATACATGCTACTTTATTTGCCCATGATACAGCTTTTTCAATATCATGGGATACCATAACAATTGTAATACCAAGATTTTTATTTAATGTTCCTAATAATTCATAGATTCTGGCACTAGCCTCATAATCAATTCCACTAGTAGGCTCGTCTAAGAGCAATAGTTTTGGATTGGCAGCTAAGGCCATTGCTACCATTACTCTTTGCTGCTGCCCTCCTGAGAGCTCACCAATTCGCCGATCGCGCAGTCGCTCTACACCTACTAATTCCATCATATGTTTTGTAATATGGGCAGCAGCTCGATGATTCTTCTTCGCAGCAGCAGCTCCCAAAGTTAGACCTAAAGCAACGACCTCTTTTACAGTTGCAGGAAATCCTTGTGCATTTTTCCCATAATTCTGAGGAACATAACCAATTAACCCATTTCCCTTTGCTGTAAATATATCTTTTCCAGCAATTTGAACTTGTCCTTTTGTTGGCTTTATAAGCCCAGCTATAATCTTAAGCATCGTACTTTTCCCTGCTCCATTAGGACCAACAACAGCAACAAAATCTCCTTGTGAAATCGTTAGAGATATATTATCGATCGCAACATTGGTATCATAGGAAAAATAAATATCAGACAATTTTACTTCACACATTATCGTTTCTCCTCACAGAGTTTTACAATTCGAACATAGGCCTAATAGTTCAACATTATGACGGATAAGTTCATATCCGCTCTTTCTAAGCAATTTTATAAATTCTTCATCAATTGGACAAAAATCGATACAAACGGCCTCACCACATTTTACACAAACTACATGATGATGATGATTTGCATGTGCCAATTCATAACGTGTTCGTTCTTTCCCCATTCCAGTTATCGGTATCAACACACCATTCTCAGTTAACATATTAATATTTCGATAGATCGTATCTAAACCTATATCATTGTATTCTTGACGTACTAAATTCCAAATTTCATCTGCAGTTAATAAACCTGCAGTCTGCACTATTTTTTCCATAATGATACGCCGTTGAGGTGTTATGCGGTAACCTTTCTCCTTTAATTTCTTCATTACATCATATATCATATACATCTTTTCCTTTTTTTACAAATAATAAGATTCTTATTAGAACTACAAAAAATAAGGTTACTATGCAAGTAAAAAACCAAAAGCTGAACATCTATTGTTCTTGGCTAATGGCACTAGAACCCACTTAATACCAATTTATATACGATAAGAATAAACGTCAGGATTACCATTTAAGTGTTTTGGTAAAACCTAGCCTTCTTATATTATAATTTTCTAATTTAGTTTAAATAAAAGTAAGGAGGCATTTTGCCTCCTATAAACCACATTATAAGACTCGGCGCGCTCCCAAGTAACGTGCCCCCCAATAACCGCTGTCTAATCGATCAACTACGACACCACGGCTAGAAGTAGCACTAATAAACTTTCCATTTCCCACATAAATACCAGAATGAGACGCACCAGCTTCATATGTAGTAAAGAACACTGTATCTCCCGGTTGCAAACGACTGTACGATACAGACTGTCCAACTCCATACTGTTCATCAGCAGCTCTCGGCAGATAGACTCCAGCTTGTGCAAATACATATCGAGTAAAGCCCGAACAATCAAAACCATTTGGTGATGTGCCACCAAACACATACGGCACGCCTTGATAACTCAAAGCTACCTGTATGACTCTTCGTATGATAGCACTGGAACTATCACGGCTTACTGGCATTTCTCTGCCCATAAGAGCACGATATGTCTGCAGACCAATTACTCCATCAGCATCCAAGCCCCTGTCTTTTTGAAAATCTTTTACTGCATTTGCTGTTATTTCTCCAAAATCTCCATCAGCACTGCCAGCATTGTAACCAAGAGCATTCAATTGTGCTTGAATGTTAGCGATATCGTCTCCTTGGTCACCTTGATGATAGGCTGCAGCAGCGCAGGTTACAGTCCCTGCACTTACCAAAACTAGTAAGAACACTACCATTCGAAAAAACTTAGCCAATATGCATACCCCTCTCACTAGCCTCCGAGGTTAGCTGACGGGTTAGGGTTGAGATCCCCCTACTTTCAGGCAAACGATAAAGCCGCCCTACACGTTTCACCCCAAAACTGTGGTTCCCCCGGTCCTGTGCCTTGATTAGGCATTTATAAAAC